>JBBKXU010000214.1:0-5780 GCA_037969645.1 Ferruginibacter sp.
ACCATGCTATTTTCAGTATTCATTTTTATATTTTCAGTTTTATTACCATGTTAATCATTTTTGGTCTTGGGAAACTCAACGATCAGTTAAAATGGGGCGCTATCAAATATATAGAAGTGATAATGGTATTTGGGATTTTCTTTTATCTGTACAAAGCCATGCGGAAATTTTATCAGCAACGGAGAGCAAAATCCGTATTCAAATTTCTGTTATTCTGTTTTTTATTGCTGATGACAATTGTAATCTTATTTTTATTTTTCATCTTCTATTCCCTTTATAAACTTTAACAAATTATGGCTTTAAACAATGGAACGGCATTTAACCGGCTGGTGACAATTATGGACGAATTGCGTGAAAAATGCCCCTGGGATAAAAAGCAGACCATACAATCCCTGCGCCAGTTAACCATAGAAGAAACTTATGAACTGGCAGATGCCATTACAGAAAGCGACTGGAAAAGCATCAAAGAAGAACTTGGCGATTTAATGCTGCACCTCGTCTTCTATGCAAAAATAGGAGCAGAGCAAAACCAGTTTACGCTGGATGATGTGATAAACGGCGTTTGCGAAAAATTAATTCACAGGCATCCACATATATACAGTGATACCCACGTAAATGATGAAGAAGATGTGAAAAAAAACTGGGAAAAACTGAAGCTTAAAGAGGGAAAGACTTCAGTTTTAAGCGGCGTGCCTAAAGCGCTACCTTCGATGGTAAAAGCTATGCGCTTGCAAGAAAAAGCCAAACAAGTTGGCTTTGAATGGGATACCAAAGAACAGGTTTGGGAGAAAGTGGAAGAAGAGAAAAAAGAGCTGTTTGAAGCTATAGAATCGGGCGATATTAACAAAATGGAAGATGAATTAGGCGATGTTTTTTTCTCTTTGGTAAACTTTGCAAGGTTTTTGCAGGTAGATGCTGAAAATGCGCTGGAAAGGACCAATAAAAAATTTATCAGCAGGTTTACTCAAATGGAAGCAGAAGCTTCAAAAGAAGGTAAATTTCTGCATGATATGAGTTTGGAGGAAATGGACAGCATTTGGAACCGGATTAAAAAAAGATAAACATCAGCCTTTTTGCAAAAGAACCCTACTTACAGGCATTTTTTATTTAAGAACAGTTATCTGCTCATTATAGCAGCCTGGCTGGTCACTTTCTCTTTTATTATAGATAACTACTGGTCGGGCAATGCCTCGGTTAATGCTGTCCGTAAAAATATAGAATCTTATGTGCAGCAACAGGAAAAAGACTTTGAGAAATTGCTACTGGATACAGCCCTGATAGGCAGTGTGGCTAACAATAAATTTGATGATCAACTTTTGCAGCAGTTGACGGGTAAGCCCTATTTTATGTACCGCTACTTTGTAAACGACATCAAGCTACACCAACTCGTTTTTTGGAATACGCAGGCTGTGTTACCAACTGATGAGTTGATTCTGTCGAGTGACAGTATCGGCTTTGCCAAACTTGACAACGGATTTTATGTTTGGCGAAAAAAAAATACCTCTAACAGCATAACCATTGCCTTAATACCTGTTAAGTGGAATTACTTTGTAACCAATACCTATCTTCAAAATAGTTTTGTACCCGGCAAAGAGATTGAACGTAAATACGATATTGCTGTTGAGCCCACAAATGCTGTTGTAAAATCCGTTACAGGGAATAATTTATTCTATCTTAAAGAAAAAGCCGGGAATGTTGTGCCCCGGAATAATGCACTGGCTGTGCTCTTCAGGATTTTAGCCGCCATTTTTGTTTTGTTATTTATGCATTTGCTGGCAACCGGCATAGCAGCAAAACATGGCCTCGCAAAAGCCCTGCTTTTTATAATACCATCAATATTTGTACTCAGGCTTATAAGTTATTATTTTCCCGTTCCGCTTAATTTCAGGCAGTTTGAATTGTTTGACCCGAAGATATATGGCTCAAATTTTATTCTGCGATCGTTGGGCGATCTACTAATAAATACATTGCTGTTCACCTGGATTGTATTGTTCATCAATAATCAGTTGCATGAAAAACAAATCAGACTATTAAATAAAGCAACATGGTATAAATGGTTGATACTGGCTGTGGTTTGTGTGGCGCTGCTAACCGCAACATTTGCATCGGGCCAAATCATACGCAGCATGGTGGCCGATTCGCAAATATCTTTTGATGTTATCAACTTCTTTACATTAAATGTTTACAGCGTCATCGGGTTTATTGTTTTATGCGGTATTGCTATCGGTTATTTTTTATTAAGTCATGTACTTATTTACCTGCTTCAGCCATTCTTTGCTAAACATTTTTTTGCATTATATCTTTCAATAATCGTTGGTGGCCTTATCTATCTTACATTTCAAATAAGCATCGCAAATGCCGGCTTCGAGCTTTTTATCCTTGCATGGCTTGTGGTTTACCTGCTTGTGTTGAACAGAGAGCATCTCAGCCTGTCGGTACATAAGATCAGCTCAACCAGGTTAATTTTCTGGCTTTTCTTTTTTTCAGTAACCATTACGAGCGTAATTGTTTTGGAGAACAGTAAAAAGGAACAGCGTAAAAGAAAGTTTTACGCTGAAACATTGGCTACAAAAGCCGATCCTGCCAGCGAGACTTTATTGAATACTTTATTGACGGATTTCAGGAACGATTACCTGGCAGCTAACTTTTACCGGCTGCAGAACGATAGCTCGAACCAGTTCTTTAAAGATAGCTTGGTTGATGGGAACTTTTCTGGCTACACCAATAAGTACGATACTAAAATATTTACGTTTGATGCAAAAGAAGCTCCCCTTTTTAATAGGGAAAACGCTGGCTTTAACGAACTAAATACCGTTTTAAAAACACAAGGTAAATCAACCAATATCCCCGGGCTTTATTACTACGATGAATCCTACGACCGGTTTAGCTATATAAGCCGTATAACGGTCACCAATTTTGATGCAGATACGCTGGGCTATGTATTTGTGCTGGCCAACCCTAAAAAATACAAAACAGATGCCTTGAATCTGGAGCTATTTTCGAGGGGGAAAGGCAATGCTATTGAAAACTCACCGATATATGCATTTGCAGTTTATAATAACCTGCAATTAGTTAACAGCCATAACGATTATGCGTTTGCCACACGTATAACCATACAACAAATACCAAAAGAAGAATTTACAACAGTAAAAAATAACGATTACGATGAGCTTTGGTATAAAGCAGGTCCCCAAAAGCTGGTGATTATTGCCAAGGAGAATAACTTTTTTATTGAGTCTATTACTTTGTTCTCCTACTTGTTTTGTGCGTTTTTGCTGGTAGCTGGTATTTTCTGGCTGTTCAATCTAGGCATCCGTGCACGGTTCAGCAGAGAAAAAATTAAATACTATTGGCAACTCAGCATCCGTAACCAAATTCACGGCACGGTAATTTTTGTAAGTGTGCTTTCATTTGTGGTGATAGGCGTAGCTACTATTTTGTTTTTTATTACTCGCTACCAAAACAGCAACCGTGAAAAACTCAGCCGTGTTATTCATGTTATGGAGAACGAAGTGCGGGTTTCTTTATCTGAATTTTCTTTGGCAGACGATCAGATAAAAATGAGCGATTCCGCTTTTCATGAAAAGATCGAAAAAGTTATTGGAAAAATCTCGGAGATACATGCTGTGGATGTTAATCTGTACGATCTGGATGGCAATTTACAGGTTTCGTCGCTGCCGCTGCCCTACACGAAGGGGGTTATCAGTAAAAAGATGAACCCCGTTGCATACTATCATCTCAATAGAAAAAAAGAAGTACAGTTTTTTGAAGAAGAGAAAATTGGTAAACTGAATTTTGTAAGTAATTATGTGCCTGTAATAGATGCAACGGGCAGGGAATATGCTTACTTGAATATTCCTTACTTTACCAGCGAAACTAAATTGCAGGAAGAGATTGCCAATTTCCTGGTTACCATCATCAACCTCAATGCTTTTATATTTTTAATTGCCGGTATTATTGCGCTGTTCATCACTAACCGCATAACCCGTTCTTTTTCTTTTATCAGCGAAAAAATGAAAGCGGTTAATTTGGGGCAACATAATGAAGCCATTGACTGGAAAAGAGATGATGAGATTGGAGAACTGGTAAGCGAGTATAATAAAATGGTTGGCAAGCTTGATGAAAGCGCTGTAGCCCTTGCCAAGGGCGAAAGAGAAGGAGCCTGGCGTGAAATGGCCCGGCAGGTGGCGCATGAAATAAAGAACCCGCTTACACCTATGAAATTGAGTTTGCAATACCTGCAAAAATCTATCGACGCAAAATCAGCAAATGTTGCAGCGCTTACTTCCAATGTGGTAAAAACATTGGTTGAACAGATTGAACACCTTAATCATATTGCGGGCGAGTTTAGCCAATTCGCTAATATTGGCAATGTAAAAAACGAACGTTTTGATTTGAACGAAGTGATAAAATTGGTCACACAATTACATTCCATAGATGACAGAATACATATTGACATGAACCTTGGCCATAAGCCTTTAATGGTAAATGCCGACCGTACACACCTCAACCGCCTCTTTACTAATCTTATTTTAAATGCCATGCAGGCCATACCTGCCGAAAGAACTGTGCAGATAAATATTGATGAAGAGATAACGGGCGATAAAGTATTGATAAGGATAAAAGACAACGGTAGTGGTATTGCCGAAGAGCTACAATCAAAGATATTTACACCAAATTTTACTACTAAAACATCGGGCACCGGCCTTGGGCTGGCCATGAGCAAGAGCATTGTAGAACAAGCCAAAGGAAGAATTTGGTTTGAAACAGAAGCAGGCGTTGGTACTACGTTTTTTGTGGAGTTGCCCGTGATTAGATAGGTTGCCATTGCCGGCTCACCATCTCATTTATCAAAATAGGTTCAAAGGGTGGAGTATCTGCCTTGAAAACAGGAAAGTCATTAGCTTAAATTTAAAAAGTTATTTCCTATTTTTTTGCAAAAAGTGCTCAAACTCCTCCAATCCCAAACTACTCAAATTCTGTTCTTTAGTTACCATTGCCTTCTGTGCAGCCAGTACGCCATACCTGCAATCTTTAAATCCTTCAATACTATGTGCATCAGGATCAATAGATATCATCACATTTTTCTCCAGTGCATAATGAATATGTCGCCAGTCAATATCTAATCGGCTGGGGTGGGCGTTTAGTTCTATCACTACATTGTTAGCAGCACAGGCATCAATAATTTTTTTATGATCAACGGGGTAACCTTTACGGCTCAGTAATAGCCTGCCCGTCATATGGCCCAAAATAGTTGTATACGGGTTTTCAATAGCCGTTATCAACCGCTGCATGGCTTTCTCCTCAGTCATTTTTAAAATACTGTGTACAGATGCAATCACTAGATCAAAAGTTGCCAGTACAGCATTTGAATAATCTAAGCTGCCATCATATAAAATATCACTCTCAATACTTTTAAAAATTTTGAAACCGGTGAGTTTATTGTTCAGTTCTTCAATTAGCTGGTGCTGAGCACTTATTTTTTCTTCGTGCAGTCCCTGGGCATAAAAAGCGCTTTTGCTGTGGTCGCTAATTACTAAATACTCAAAACCCTGTTCTTTGGCGGCAATGGCCATTTCTTCCAGCGTATTACTGCCATCGCTCCAGTTACTGTGGCTATGTATAATCCCTTTTATGTCTTCGGGCTGTATTAACTGGGGCAGGGCAGCAGCTTCAGCACGGGCAATTATTGCAGCGGTTTCTCTAAGGCAATGCGGTATATAATTAATGCCAGCCTGCTTAAAAATTGTTTCATCATCTGCTTTTGCACTATCATTAAA
>JBBKXU010000215.1:0-6988 GCA_037969645.1 Ferruginibacter sp.
GACAAAGCAAAAGCAGAAATGGTAATTAGAAATAGTAAACTGGATTGGACATTAATTTATCCGGTTATACTAACTAATAGTTCATGGACTGGCAAATACAAAGTTGGAGAACAGATGGAAATGAAAGGTTTACCAAAAATTTCAAGAGCTGATGTAGCTGACTTTATGATTAAGCAAATTAAGGATGATTCTTTTATAAAGAAATCTCCCATATTGATGAGCTAAGAAAATCACCATATAGGCTGTTGCCAATATAGGGTTCGGCAAAATGGGACGAACGGAATATTGCCGGGCAACAGATCAAACTTTCAACTTTTAATTATAAATTGTACTTCGGTTTGCCGGGGCGGGTGGAACAACAATCCCCCACTTCGCCAAGTCCGCTTGTTGGTTGCTATACGGTGACCAACTCTAAATTTTCAAAATGAGAAGACTTTTTTTGGCAACTGCCTTTACTCTGACACTTGCTGCATGTTCGACAAATTCTTCACACGATGGCGACAAGTCAAACAGAACGACTACAACTGTTTCTACTAAGACAAACTTTGACATAACAAACGGAATATTGGCTGACACAGCCAAAGTAAAAGCTTGGTTAATTGGCATAATCGAAAATTATAGAAATAGTCAGAACCCAAACATTGCGTTCAACAATTTGAAAAAATCTCTAACTGACAACTATTACAATTACAAACAAGACGCTATTAATCTAGCGTACGACAATGGCGACACAACAATCACCGAAGATAATTTCAAAAAGAAGTGGCAAGACAAATATAATATCAAGTTTGTAGGTAATGGCGGCTTTATGATTTCTGCCCAGGATAATGGTAAAATCAAAGTGACAAAATGCAAATTCATCAATAACCTGGGACAAGACACATCACTTTACAAGGTACTTATTGAAGACTTAGATTTCAAAATAAAGTTCAACAGAGATATTAAAGTTGTGACAGTTAACAACAAGCTATTTATTGACGACGTTATAGAATACGACTGACAAGTACAGCAACCAACATTGGCTTTTATGCAAGTTAGGCAGGATGTTATAACATCAACTAATTGCAGATACCAGCTTAGGTTTCAGCAGACAAATTACTATCAGCTTTTGTACATAACTTCATCAATGTATTTTCAATCAGCATCAGTTATCGGCATACGGAATTCTAACTCCCCATCTGCATAAAGCCCTGCTCGTTGGCGGTAATTAGGTACAAAAAATTTGATTTGAACTAAATTTCAAAATAATGAAAACAACAACATTTCTAACATTTGTAGGTGATCAATGCGGAAAGGCAGAAGAAGCGATAAATTTCTACACTTCTATATTTCCAAATTCGGAAATTAAAAGCCTAGTAAAATACGCAGAGGGAGAAGCTGGAGGAACTCCGGAACTTATCAAGTATGGCGTATTTACGCTAGATGGTACAGCGTACATGGTATCCGAAAGTAATTATAACCACGCCTGGTCATTTACGCCGGGGGTATCACTGTTCATTGCATGCACTACTGAAAATGAAATACAAACTTTATTCGAAGAACTTTCTTCAAATGGAGGCCAGGTTATGGTTCCTCTTGACAACTACAAAGGTTCGGGGGATTACGGATTTGGTAAAAAATACGGATGGTGTGAAGATAAATATGGCATTTCATGGCAATTTAATTTGTCAGAATAAACGAATTACCCCACCCCGGTTAGTGCCTCACGAACCCGAATAATACATATGGGTAGTGAGGCACGAACCAAAACGAAAATTTGAATGATTGCGACTCCGTTGCATGACGAGTTATTCAACCAGCAGACATACCCTGCCTGCTAACGCACTATATCAGCTTCATAATTTTGCCCTAAAGCTTTGCACTTTTACCACAACCAATTTTCCCCTATCTTTCGGGCTTCTATCCCAAAACAACTGGTTTACTATTAAAAACAAATTATGCTCACTAAGATATTAATCCTCGCTATTTACTTCGCTATTCTCTTTCTGATTGGCATACTGGCGTCCCGCAGGGTAAAAAGCATGAGCGATTATTATGTGGGTGGCAAGAATGTGGGGTTCTGGGCCGTGGCTTTTTCGGCAAGGGCAACCGGCGAATCGGGCTGGCTTTTACTGGGCCTTACCGGTATGGGCGCCATTGCCGGGCTTTCGGCTTATTGGGTAGTTGTGGGCGAACTGCTAGGGGTTGCCATCTCCTGGTTTTTTATGGCCAAACCTTTTAAGCGCATGACTGATCAATACCAGGCCATCACCATTCCCGATTTTTTGGAGGGCCGTTTTAAACCCAAGACACACCTGCTCAGGAGTATTGCCGCGACAGCGCTTTCAGTTTTTGTAATTATTTATGTGAGTGCGCAAATTGATGCCACGGGTAAAGCTTTTGAGTCGTTGCTGGATATGAATTATTTTACCGGGGCGCTCCTCGGATTTGTAATAGTTGTTTCTTATATTTTTATCGGCGGCTTTCTGGCTGCTGTTTGGTCAGATGTGTTTCAGGGACTGATGATGTTTTTGGGTTTAATGCTGTTGCCTTTAATTGCCTGGTTTTCAATTGAAAGCGGTTCGGCTTTTATCAGCGGTCTTCGAACCATTGACCCTAGCCTATTAAACATTTGGGGTACCAGCGATAATATGTGGCTGAATGTGTTTACTGTTTTAGGGTTCGCCATGATTGGATTAGGATTTTTAGGATCTCCACAGATATACGTACGTTTTATTTCGGTTAAGAATGAGGCAGAACTTACCAAGGGAAAATGGGTGGCGCTGGTATTTACCTTGCTAACCGATGCTGCGGCGGTTACTATTGGTTTATTGGGCCGTTATTTATTTACCAAATCGGGGCAAGACCCAGAAGCCATCATGGGCATTGGTGCCGAAAACACCCTCATTATGCTGGTTGAAAACCTGCTGCCTTTGGTATTGATAGGCGTGTATATCGCCATTGTATTATCGGCCATCATGTCAACCATCGATTCCCTGCTCATTGTAGCTTCCAGTGCCATCACCCGGGATTTTTATCAAAAGATTTTTAACCCCCATTTAAAAGATGAGCAATTAGCCAAGTTATCCCGTATTGTTACTTTGGGTATGGCTATTATTGCGCTGGGCCTTGCTTTTACCGTGGCTGTTTTATCGCCCGATAGAACCATTTTTTGGTTTGTTATCTTTGGATGGTCAGGTATTGCGGCCACTTTTTGTCCCGTAATTATATTGTCGCTTTTCTGGAAAGGCTATTCGGAGAAAGGTGCTATTGCGTCCATGATCACCGGGTTTGCCTGTGTGCCCTTTTTTAAATTTGTAGTGCAAAATATAGATGGAATCGGCCTGTATTTCGAAAAGCTGGATGTGCTGGCGCCCTCCTTTCTGTTAGCGATGATAGCAGGTTGGGTATTTTCTAAATTGTTTCCGGGAAGGCAGCAAACAACAACATAGAAAATGTAGCCGCAAAAGTTTCTTAACTCCGGTGCCATAAGGCAGCTACGGCTTGCCAGGGGTGAAAAGTGCTGTTTTACTTTGCCTAAATGATTAAATTGCAGCGTTATGTATGTAAATAAAAACTATGGATTTTGGATGACTTTTAATTGGTCTAAAAAACCATTTATCATCGGACTACTGTATTCAATCGTTATCGGCGCTGTTTCTTTTTTGTTAGATTTTAAGTTGTCGTTGCCTTGGCAACCAATAAGTGTAATCGGAATTGCCGTTGCATTTTACCTGGGTTTTAAGAATAACAGCTCGTATGACAGAACCTGGGAAGCTCGTAAAATTTATGGTGGTATTGTAAATGACAGCCGGTCGCTGGGCGCTGCTGTCGTGGCTTTTGTGCAGGGAAACGACCAGGAAAAAATAAGAAAAGAACTCATTTACAGGCATATTGCCTGGCTTACTGCATTACGCCACCAATTACGTTTAAGTAGATCTTGGGAGCATACTGAGGACAGATTAAACGGGCTTTATACGCCCACCGTGTGCGAAGCCTATGATAACAGTTTACATAAAGCATTACGTATTTATTTACCAGAAAGGGAAATTGAAGATTTAAATAAAACGACAAACAGGGCTACACAAATCTTAAAAACCCAATCGGTGCGTTTGCAGGAATTAAGAGACGAAGGGTATTTTGAAGATTTCAGGCATATGGAATTTCACCATTTAATTACCAATTTTTATGCAGGTCAGGGAAAAGCAGAGCGCATTAAAAACTTTCCTTTCCCAAGGCAATATGCTTCTACGGCTCTCTGGCTTACTTTGGTTTTTTGCATTTGTGTGCCTTTTGGATTAATGGATGCTTTTAATGATTCTATTTGGATGAGAATACTATGTCCTGTATTTTCTGCACTCATTATCTGGATATTTTTTTTAATGGAAAAAATTGGAGACTACTCCGAAAACCCCTTTGAAGGAACCTATAACGATGTTCCCATAACCTCTATTTCTGTTGGGATAGAGATAGATTTAAGGGAGATGATTAACGATACCAACATCCCGGCTCCCATTAAAGCAGAAAACGGTTTTTTAATGTAGGTTATTTGTTTTGTTGCGGCGAGAACAGGCAGTAAAGAAAGCTTTCGGTTTATTAACTGTAGCAATAGAGCTTAAATCATTCTGATTGTGCTGCAGCCAATATGGCATCTCTGTTTTTTTTAATTAATCAACGCCTATTTACAAGACTAACACCCTACCCTTTTAAATTAGAAAGCAATTCATCAATGACTTCATTTACGCCCACGTAATATCCCTTGGTTCAAGCGAAGCAATAAAGTCATCAGCTATGCCTTTACCCTGCCTTATCATGTCCTTCATTACAATAGGGTCAAAACTTAGTCCGCCGGGGCCGCCGTTCAATGGAGCTGCCGGGCGAAAGAAATGTAGTTTTATAGGAACCTTATCCTGATAAGGACTTTCCAGTCCTCGAACGTTAAAATAATCATTCACTTTTTCGGTACTTATGCCGTCCCTTTTCATTTTACTTTTTACCGATTCAATATAGTTGAGTGCCTCATTGTATTGCAACGGAATAACAATGTCGTTTTTGCCCACATCATCGGTAAAAATATCAATGGTTTTCAGCAATATTGAAAACAAGTCTGTAAATTCTTTAGGGTCGGTTGAGGGTAGTCCGCTAGACAGGAGGATAGTAAATATTTCAGTTGCGCCATTGTCAATAGCCATTTGTATGCCGGCATATTCTTTTACACCGCCATCTACATATTGAAAACCGGGGTTTAGGGCGTTGGTTAAATTCTTATCTATTTTTATGGGTTGCATAAAAACCGGTTGGCAGGCTGATGCCAGCACTGCCCTGCGGAAATGATCCGCATTTTCAATGGTTCTTGTTTCATACCGGGTTGATGGAGCAGGGTTATCTGCTGTGGTAAACACCACCAGCTCTTCAGTTTGAAGACATACGGTGGTGAGGTATATTTCTTTTCCCGAAGTTTTTATAGCATCGTAACGCTGTTGTGTTATGGTTTGGTCGAGCAATTTTTTCAGCGGACTGGCATCAAAAATACTTACATCATTTAACCTGTCTCCCAGCCTTCCTGTAATCACAATATTCTCAGTTTTTTGACTGCTGTATAATTTCTCCAGGTTGACCATATCATTTAAAGCCAGCAGCGGTGCAATTAACGAACCCGTGCTTGTACCCACCACCATATCAAAATCTAAATTTGGGTACACCTCAAAAAGTCTTTTAAGTACGCCTACGGCAAAAGCTCCTTTAGAACCACCTCCGCTTATTACAATTGCCCTGCTCATAATTCATTGTTTTATAGGTTATAAATCTACTATTGCTTTTTTAAGTTTGCTGATGCGTACACTGATGCTGTTTTGAAACCACCAGGTATTGCGGCCATAATCCCTGTGGGCCGAAAACCCGATTACTATCCTGTTTAATAAGTCGGCACTAATACCCCCGCCGAATAAGCGTTCATTATTGGTTCCCCACAAGTGATCGAGATTAAGATGTAAATTACCGGCACCGCCAAAAGGTTTAATATTTAACGATTTTAATTTAATAGAGACCGTAGGACCAAAAGCAGCCTGAAATTTTTTACCTGTATAATAACCATCTGCTATCAATCCTCCCCTAATGAGGTTCTTCACAAATGTATATTGAGGTATTAATTGCAGTCCGCCCACATACTGGTCGGGTGCATTGCTTAAGTTTGAGACCATTCCATTATGCAGTTTCAGGTGCATGATAAACTCTTTGGGGAATTCAGGATCGGTTTGTGCAACAAGCTTATCCGAAATGATACAAAGAAGAAGCAGTGCAATTATTATTTTCATCAGAGCGCAGTTTGTTTAGGTAAATGTAAAAAATATGCTGCGATATGCAATACCTCATGCAGGTAGCTAAAATTTGATCTGTCGTTGCAGGTGCGTTTCCTGGTAGTTGGTTGTAAACGAATAGTGGGTGCTTATCCATATTTACAGCTGGTTTTTAAAGTAAATATTGCCTGGCAAACACGCCAACAATCAACTTTTAATGATAAATTTAGGTTGAGTTTTAGGCCATTCAAAATTTGGTGTTTTCACCAATGCTCAAAGTCTCAATGAATGTTCTGTTTTTTCAGCTTTTAAAAATCTCTGTGAATGAAAAGAAGTAAATTTATTGCATCAATATTAACTTTACTAACAACACCAGTTATGACATTTGCTCAAACACAAAAAAATAATTCGAGAAAAGACAAAGGCTTTAAAATAGGCGCTGGCGAAGGAAGAATTCATGGTCATATAAAATTAAAAGGAGTTAACGCTAATATTCTTGACGTTAAAGTTTCGGGATCTGATACTGACGGAGACCTGGCAATATTTGAACAGACTTCTCTTTCGCAGGGCAAGGGAACGCCATTACATATACATCATACGCAGGACGAAATTTTCTATGTTCTTGAAGGTGCTTATTATTTTCAGGTAGGTGATGAAAAATTTAATTTAACAAAGGGCGAAAGTATCTTTTTGCCCCGTAAAGTTGCTCATGC
>JBBKXU010000216.1:0-6552 GCA_037969645.1 Ferruginibacter sp.
CAACATCGTTGAAGAGTTAAAAATTACAATCATGCTGGACTCCTTCAACCGGGCAGCTGCCAAAGCCGACTTCAATGCCTATTTTAATTTTTATACCGATGATGCCATTTTTACCGGCACAGATGCAACAGAACGTTGGGATAAAACAGCATTCATGGCCTGGGCAAAACCCATTTTTGATAAAGGCAGTGCCTGGGATTTTACGGCCATGGAGCGGCATATCTATTTCGATAAGACCGGCAACCTTGCCTGGTTCGATGAATTGCTGAATACGCAAATGAAAATATGCAGGGGTTCGGGTGTATTGGTAAAACAGGGAATTGATTGGAAAGTACAACAGTATATTTTATCAACCATGGTGCCCAATGATGACCTGGATGCCGTGATAAAAATTAAAACCCATGTTGAAGACAGCATTATAAGGCAGTTGTCAGAAAAATAATTTTTAATTTGAAACCTAAAAAATGAAATCAGTAATCATTACAGGAACAAACAAAGGTATCGGACTGGAAACAGCACTGGCATTTGCAAGGGCGGGCTACAAAGTCTTCGCAACCATGCGTAATCCAGACAACGCAACCAGCTTGAAGCAAATCATAGAAGAAGAATCGCTATCAATAAATATTGCCTCCATGGATGTGGACTCCGATGAATCGGTTAAAAAATGTATAGATGCTATACTCCAGGAGAACGGATCTATAGATGTGCTGGTTAACAATGCAGGCATTGAAAGACATGGCTCAATTGAAGAACTGGCCATGTCTGATTTTAAAGCCGTGATGGAAACCAATTATTTTGGTGTGCTGCGATGTACCAAAGCTGTTTTGCCTTTGATACGTAAGAACCACAATGGATGCATTATTAATGTGGCGAGTATTGCCGGCAAAATTGCAAACACACCATTGGGTGCTTATGCCGCCAGCAAATTTGCGCTAGAGGCGGTTAGCGAATCTCTGGCACAGGAAGTAAAGCCGCACAATATAAGAGTTGCCATCGTGGAGCCCGGCATTATCAATACACAAATGGCAAATGATATCAGCGTAAGCGAATATTCTATTTATCCGCACGCAAAACGTTTTGCAGGGCTCTTCGCTGCATCGCTTAAAACCCCAACCCATCCAACCATGGTGGCCAATCAAATTCTGGAAATTGCAGAAGGCAATAGCTGGCAATTGCGGTACCCGGTTGGGCCCGATGCATTACCCTTTTTGCAATGGCGGGCATCCATGACAGATGAAGAATATGTGGACTGGAATGCAGCAACTGATGAAGATTATTATAATGCTATACAAAACACTTTTGGTTTAGATGCAAGACAGCGTTAAAATAAACGGGGCAGCCGAAAACCGTATAGAGTAAGCAATAACAATTTAAATTTAAATATTATGACAACAGTAGTAGGACGCCACAAAGTAGGCGATTTTGACACATGGCTTAAAGGTCATCAGGACAGGGTTGATGTATTTGCACCCGCAGTTTCCAGTTTTAAAACTTTCAGGGATACTGACGACCCTAATGCGATAGTGATAATATTTGAAGTAACGGACATGGAAAAATTGCAGTCCATTTTAGCGGATCCCAGTACCCAGGCGTTAAAAGACAAACACACCGTATTGGAACCTGTTACCATTTCAGTGCAAGTAGATATTTAATTATTTCGCCGTGGTTTCGATTCACAAAACATAAGGATGCAATTTATCATTGGTTTGCGAAGCGGAATCACGGCTTTAATAAAAGCTATCAGCTTTTTAAAACATGCATCAAAAGCAAGTTCAAATGAAATCAACCATAATGAAAAAAATATCATTACTCTGCCTGCAGTTAATTTGTTTAAATTTACTTCTTGCTCAAAACGGAGTTGAAAATTCAACATACAACCCGCATGAGCTTTTTGCACAAAGCTTTAATCCGCCGGCAGGCAATGCTTTCCGCTCTGCCAAAGGAACACCGGGACCATCCTATTGGCAAAACAGTTCTGATTATTTGATTCATGCAACCCTCAGTGAAAAAGATAGTTCCGTTACAGGCGATGTTACCATTACCTATACCAATAACAGTCCTGACCAACTGGATTACTTATGGCTGCAACTTGATCAGAATGTTTTTGAATCATCTTCAAGGTCTGTTGCTGCTACTTCTTATCCCGGAGACTATTTTGGCGTACTGGGGAAAATTAACGGAGGATACCAAATAAAAAATGTGACGGTAACCAATGGTGGAAAAACCTATACCGTGCAACCCATTATTACGGATACCAGGATGCAGGTACGTTTAAATACGCCCATGCTACCCAAAGGAGATAAGGTATCAGTAAAACTTGATTTCAGCTTTATTATACCCGTTAATGGTGCTGGCCGTTTTGGAAAAACATACACGAAAAACGGGGTCATCTATCAACTAGCACAATGGTATCCACGCATGTGTGTGTATGATGATGTGGAGGGATGGAACACACTGCCTTATATGGGCCTTGGTGAATTTTACTGCGATTATGGTGATTATGATTATTATATCACCGCCCCTGCTGAGATGATCGTTTATGGTTCAGGCGACCTGCAAAATGCCGCAGAAGTATTAACAACCGAACAAATAAAAAGACTTGCAGCAGCAGCAAACGGCGATAAGACTGTTACTATTATTGGCGCTGATGAAGTGGGTAAAGCTTCCACAAGGCCAACTAAAAAAGGAAACCTTACCTGGCATTTCAACATGAAAAATACCAGGGATATTGCTTTTGCAGCGTCAAAAGCATTGATATGGGATGCGGCAAAGATCAATTTACCTTCTGGTAAAAAAGCATTGGCCATGTCCTGTTACCCGGTGGAAAGTGTGAGTGATACTGCCTGGTCAAGGTCAACCGAATATTTAAAAGCCAGCATAGAAATCTATTCTAAACATTTTTTTGAATATCCCTGGAACGTGGCGGTAAGCGGCGCCGGTTCTACTGAAGGCATGGAATACCCCGGCATGATCTTTAATAACTACAAAGAAACCAAAGCCAGTTTATGGTTTTTGATCTCACATGAGATTGGTCATAACTGGTACCCGATGATCGTGGGCAGCAATGAACGTAGATATATGTGGCATGATGAAGGCTTAAATACTTACATAAACTACATTGCCAACGATATTTTTAATAATGGAGAATATCAAACTGATCCTCACTATTTTGAAAAAGATTTCTTCGCCTCCCGGGATTACACTCAGTTCATGCAATATAAGGACCCGTTGATGACTGTTTCCGATGCGATGGATGCAGAACAGCATTACCAGTTTTATGGTAAAACTGCATACGGACTTAACTTATTACGTACAGTAGTTGTCGGCAAAGAACGTTTTGATTATGCATTCAGAAAATATACCGAAGCCTGGGCATTTAAACATCCAACGCCTTACGACTTTTTTCATTGCATCAATAATGCAACAGGCGAAGACCTGAACTGGTTCTGGAAAGAATGGTTTTTTACTACCCGGAAACTGGATCAAACAATTACTGCTGTTAACTATGTTGACAATGACCCATCCAAAGGCGCTTTGATCACTATTGGTAACAAGGGCAAAATGATAATGCCGGTTATTATGAAAATTGTTCAAAGTAATGGCAAAACCGAAACAGTAAACCTACCTGTTGAAATATGGCAACGTGGCGGCACCTGGGTTTATAAATATTCATCATCAAATAAAATTGATAAAGTAATACTTGACCCTGACAATGTATTGCCGGATGTTGATAGAAAAAATAACGAGTGGCACAGTAATTAATAAAAGCTAAAAAATGAAAATAAAATTATTGTCGCTTGGCATTCTTTTTATGTATCAACTGCAGGCGCAATCCTACAAACAAATACACCGCAAAGCCATTGTTGTAGATACACACAACGACATACTGATGCAGGCTGCAGATAAAGGGATAGTATTCGACCAGGACCTAAGCGGCAAAACACATAGTGATTTAAACCGCATGAAAAAAGGCGGGCTTGATGTTCAGATTTTTTCTGTGTATTGCGATGGCGATTTAAAAAATGCCTATGCATATGCCAACAGAGAAATGGACAGCTTGGATGCGGTGGCTTTACGCCATCCCGGTAAAATTGTAAAAGTTGCCAATTATGCCGAATTGCTGCAAGCTGTAAAACAAAAAAAGATCGCTGCCATGTTTGGTGTTGAAGGCGGCCATATGATAGAAGACGATCTTGGCAAATTAGAAGCACTCTATAACCGTGGGGCAAGATACCTAACCTTAACACATAACATCGCTCCTGTGTGGGCTACTAGTGCGGCAGATGAAACAACGCCAAACCCCGCCATAGGAAAAGGATTAAACTCCGAAGGCAAAAAAGGCCTTACAAAATTTGGTAAAGAAGTAGTGCAAAAAATGAATAAACTGGGCATGATGATAGATGTTAGTCATTTGGGAGATCAAAGTTTTTGGGATGTAATTAAAATAACTACAAAACCAATTATAGCATCACACAGTTCGGTGTACAGTCTTGTGGCAACCCGCAGAAATTTAAAAGACGATCAGATAAAAGCGATTGCAAAAAACGGCGGTGTAATACAAGTAAATTTTCACCCGGGATTTATTGACAGCAGTTTCAACAGGAAAGAAGCAGCCTTTTTTAAAAGGCATGCAGCGGAATCTGATTCTCTAACAAAAGCCGGCATAGATGAATGGTACATGATGGACTACCTGTATAAAAAATATGTAGCAGAAGCGAACGCCATGCGACCACCACTGTCCATGCTTATTGATCATATTGAGTACATTATCAAATTAGTTGGCGTTGATTATGTAGGCCTTGGCTCCGACTTTGATGGCATCAATCTCACACCACAACAATTAGATGATGTTACTACCTACCCGTTAATTACAAAAGCGTTGGTTGAAAAAGGGTACAACAAAAAAGACATCAATAAAATTCTTGGCGGAAACCTGTTAAGGGTTTTAAAAGCCAATGAAACTAAATACAACTAACCAAAAATGGTCATTGAAAAAACAGAAGAAGGATTAAAACGAGAAATAGGTGTCTCGGGCATTGCCCTTACAATTGTAAACTTCACTGTTGGTGCAGGCATTTTTGCGCTGCCTGCCATTGTTGGTATAGAAATGGGGGCATTCGGCATATTCAGTTATGTGTTTTGTGCTATAATGCTTGCTGCAATAATGCTTTGCTATGCCGAAATCGGCAGCCGTATTACAACAAGTGGCGGAAGTTATGCTTATGTAGAAGCGGCTTTTGGCAATTTTGCAGGATTCACCGTTAATTGGTTGTTCTTCTTTGGTTGGAGTGTTTTTAGTGATGCTGCGTTACTCAATCTTATTGCCGACTCATTGGCTGTAATTTCTCCTGTGTTCTTAAATCCATGGCTGCGGGCAGTATTCTTTTTTGTGCTGTTAAGTTTTATGGTATGGCTGAATATACGTGGCGCTAAACAAGGTGTAAATTTTATTAAACTGGTCACCGTAATAAAGTTGTTACCATTGGCAGCTATTATCATTTTTGGGTTCACATTCATAGAGCCCGCTAACCTGCATTGGGAACATGTACCATCGCTAACTTCATTTGGTGGTACAGCCCTGGTGTTATTCTTTGCTTTTGCTGGTTTTGAATCAGCGCTGAGTGTAAGTGGAGAAATTAAGAATTCAAAACGTACTATACCACTAGCTATATTACTTGCAGGTATGCTTATATTGGTGTTGTACCTGTTGCTGCAAACAGTTACTCAGGGCGTATTAGGGTCGCAAATGGCATCTTTTAAAGATGCCCCATTGGCTGCAATCGCCGAAAAAATTGTGGGCCCTGTAGGCGGAACTATTTTGTTGCTTACCGCAGCGTTTTCATGTTTTAGTACTGTTAGCGGCGATGTGCTTGCCACTCCACGTGTACTTTTTGCCGGAGCTAAGGATGGGCTTTTTCCAAAATTCCTGGGCAAGGTGCATCCAAAATATGCTACACCGTATTGGGCCATCATCAGCTTTGCTGCACTAATTTTTATATTGTCTGTTTCAGGAGGATTTAAACAATTGGCCATACTGGCCAGTGCAGCTATACTGCTTATTTACCTCGCAGTTATTTTAGCGACCATCAAATTAAGAAAGAAAAAACCGGATGCTGATGAAAAAACTTTCAGAGTGCCGGGTGGTTTAATTATTCCCTTAATTGGTATTGCCGCTATTGTATGGCTACTCACCAGTTTGAGCAAATGGGAAATTTTATCAACAATAATTTTTATTGCAGCCATATGTATTATCTATTTTGTAATGAATAAATTTAAAAGCAAATAAATGAGAAAAATATCAATCTTACTTTTCTCCATTCTATTTTCAGCGGCGCTGCTTGCACAACAGCCGCAAAGCAGCAGTCAGCGGGCTGTACAGGAAACTATTATAAAGATCTTCGATGCACTGTCAAACCGGGATTCTCTGCAATTAAAATTATACTGCACTGATGATATTAGGCTTTATGAATATGGCCAGGTCTGGAACCTGGATACACTGATCAATGAGGGAATCAGGTTAAATACGGCAACAGATTTTAAACGGATCAATAC
>JBBKXU010000217.1:0-8145 GCA_037969645.1 Ferruginibacter sp.
TTATGATTCTAAAGGTGCTGTTGTTTTTAACTTACCTAAAAAAGCATTAAAGAAACTTATCCTTGACTTTAAAAGTAAATACCCAAAACATGAAAATTTGGATACTTTTTGGTATGGAGATGTTTTGAAAATCAATTCACAAGGAGAACTATCTATAGAAAAGGTCACACTACAATAACTTCAGCATTAAATAAACAAAATGGACGTCAATTATTTCAAATGATTCCACCCCTGCGCCACCAACTCATGTTTATTACCACCACGGGTAATAAATTGTTTTCCTTCGCCAGGCTCGGTTATATAACCAATAATACTTAGGCCGTTATTTTTTTCAATTTTTTCATGATCGGCCTGAGAAATAGTAAATAGCAATTCATAATCTTCGCCGCCACTCAAAGCACAAGCGGTTGGGTCCAGTTCTAATTTGTAGGCAAATTCTTTACTGTCTTCATTTAAAGGCAGCTTGTCTTCGTACAAAACACAACCCACATTGCTTTGCTTGCAGATGTGCAACATTTCACTGCTTAACCCATCGCTGATGTCCATCATGCTGGTTGGTACAATTTTATGCTCGGCAAAATATTCAATCACGTCTTTACGGGCTTCGGGTTTTAATAAGCGGCCAACAATATATGCCCGGTTCTCCAGGTCGGGCTGGGCGCCGGTTTCCTCAAATATTTTTTTCTCTCTTTCAAGAATCGTAAGACCTAAAAAAGCGCCACCTAAATCGCCGCTTACGCAAATGAGGTCATTCACTTTTGCACCGTCTCTTTTTACAAATGAATCTGGCGCAACTTCCCCAATAGCGGTAATGCTGATAACAAATCCACGTTGCGAAGTAGTTGTATCGCCCCCAACTAAATCAACGCCATATTTTTCGCAAGCAAAATAAACACCCTCATAGAATTCATCCAAGGCTTCTACGCTAAATTTATTACTAATGGCAATGCTTAAAACAATCTGCGTTGGCGTGGCATTCATGGCATAAATGTCGCTGATGTTTACTACCACGGCTTTATAACCCAGATGTTTCAGAGGTGTGTACATTAAATCGAAGTGAATACCTTCTACCAGTAAATCTGTGCTGATAACTGTCTGTCTGCCAAAATGATCTATCACAGCAGCGTCATCGCCCACACTTAAAATGGTAGAAGCGTTTTTTGTTTCATTGTTTTTGGTAAGATGATCAATAAGACCAAATTCGCCGAGAGATGATATTTCTGTTCTTTCCTCCATATTATACTTGTTTTCTGTTGTGTATTACGTCAAGTAATTCATCGTGTATTAATCCATTAGTTGCCACCAACTGTTTCTGATAAGGAGAATATTTATCCCCTTTCATATCGGTTACTTTTCCACCCGCTTCTTCTACAATCAAATAACCTGCTGCCGTGTCCCAAGCACTAAGACTGTGTTCAAAAAACCCTTCGAACCTGCCGGCGGCAACCCAGCATAAATCAATGGCGGCGCTGCCAATTCTTCTAACAGGCACACCTTTTCTTACTAATTTTTCAAAAACCTGCAGCGGGCCGTTTTCCATATCAAGATAAGTATAAGGAAAACCGGTAACCAAACAGCTATGTAAAACTTCAGTTTTTTTACTTACATGAATTTTTTTATCATTAAGCGTAGCACCAAAACCTTTTTGAGCAAAAAACAATTCGTTCATGAAAGGGTTATACACAGCACCCAAGATCATTTCGCCATTTTGCTCCACACCAATACTAACACAGCAAAGCGGAATGCCGCTGGCGAAATTGATGGTGCCGTCAATAGGGTCAATAATCCACTTGGTATCGCTTTCGGATACAATTTCTCCAACCTCCTCACTCAAAATAAAATGATCGGGAAAATCAGCTTTAATTGTATCGATGATTGCTTTTTCTGCAGCATGATCGGCTTCGGTAACCCAATTATTGATTCCTTCTTTGTTGCTGATTTTTAAATCTTCATTATTAAAATAATGTCGTAGTTGTTTGGCGCCAGCTTCAATTGCTTTTAAAAGCGTTGTTTTTAACATGCGCAAATATACAAAGCCTTGGTAAAACAGGGCCTTAACCATTTATAGCCCTTGCTGGTCGTTTACGCAACCCTTTTCAAATTGGTATAAGTATATTTGTTGATGCAGTTGTCGGTAATTATTGTAAATTATAATGTAAAGCATTTTTTGGAGCAGTGCCTTTATTCCGTACAGAAAGCATGCTTACAAATTGATGCGGAAATAATTGTTGCCGATAACAATTCAACCGACGGCAGTAAAGCGGTGCTTGAACCAGCTTTTCCTTCAGTAAAGTTCTTTTGGAATAGGACTAATGACGGTTTTGCCAAGGCTAATAACCAGGCACTTGCAGTTGCAACAGGCGAGTATATTCTTTTCTTAAATCCCGATACCATATTACCAGAGGATTGTATTGAAAAATGTATAGCATTCTATAAAAGCAATGCAGCTGCCGGAGCGGTAGGTGTTCGAATGGTGGATGGCTCGGGTAAATTTTTAAAAGAAAGCAAAAGGGCCTTCCCTTCTCCACTAACATCTTTATTTAAATTAGCAGGACTTGCAAGACTATTTCCGCATTCAAAAATATTTGCAAAGTATCATTTGGGGCATTTGTCCGAAAATGAAAATCATGAAGTAGATGTTTTGGCCGGTGCATTTATGATGATGCCCAAAAAAGTATTGGACGAAATCGGGAACTTTGACGAGCGGTTTTTTATGTATGGCGAAGACGTTGACCTGAGTTTCAGAATACAAAAAGCGGGGTATAAAAATCACTATTTTTCTGAATGCAGCATTATTCATTTTAAAGGGGAGAGCACAAAAAGAGGCAGTTTAAATTATGTACGCCTGTTTTATAATGCTATGAACCTGTTTGTTAAAAAGCATTATAGCGGAAGCAAGGCGGGCATATTTATATTCTTTATTCAGACAGCCATTATTATAAGGGCCATTTTTTCGGCCATTGGAAATCTGTTAAAAAGAATTGGCTTGCCCGTGTTAGATGCAGGAATAATTTTAACATCACTGTGGATAATAAAAATTATCTGGAGCAATTATATCAGGCAGGAGGTGAACTATTCACCCAATGTATTATTTATTGGCTTCCCTGCTTTTGCGCTTATCTTTTTACTGGCCTCTTATTCGTCCGGATTGTACGATAAAGGCTATAAACAATCACAACTGATACGATCAACTTTTATTGCCAGTTTAATATTGTTGAGCGTTTATGCTTTGCTGCCCGAAAGTATCAGATTTTCAAGAGGCATTTTAGTTTTTGGTATTTTGCTTGCTTTTGTATTGATGAATGTAGTACGAAGCCTATTTATAAAATGGCAATACCTAGAAACCGGGAATGAGGACGAAGAACGGCGGCAGACAATTGTAGTATCTAACGAAAAAGATTTTAATGCTATTGCGGCCATGTTGCAAAAAGCTGGACTAGAGAAAAGGATATTGGGAAGAGTGAATAATTATACTACAGATGCATCCGCCGCATTGGGCAATATTGAACAGCTGCCAGAGCTAATTAAAAAGTACCCTGTTAGAGAAATAATTTTTTGTGAAAACGGACTTACTTACAAAGAGATAATCAATACGCTTAATAACCTGCCGGGTGGAGTTAGAAATAAATTTCATGCGTCGGGCAGCAGCAGCATTGTTGGCAGCGATAGCCGGAACGTGAGCGGAGACTATGTTTCAACAGGAAAAAAATTCAGCATTGATAGACCTTTGAACCGACGCAACAAAAGACTTTTGGATATTGGCGTAGCACTGATTTTTATTTTAAGTTTTCCAATTCATCTTTTCATACAGAAAAAACCCGCACGCTTTTTTAAGAATGTTTTTAATGTTTTGTTTAATGAAAAAACCTGGGTTGGATATACCGGAGAAGCCAATGACTTGCCCGAGCTGTTGCCTGCTGTACTTACCTGCACAGCTTTACCCGTAGCACTAAACCAACTGCCCAAAGAAAGTTTGCATCAAGCCGATGAGTGGTATGCCGAGAGCTATTCAGTTTTACTCGATGTGAAAAAACTACGCCGAGGGTATAAATATCTTTACTATTAATCTTTTGTCAGAAGATATTGGGCAAAGTTTTCAATAACTTCTTTGTAATTGGTTAGTGTAATATTTGCTGCTGCAAAATTAAAATCTTTAACAGCTTTTAAAGCGACGGACAATGAAAACTGCTTTTGTTCAACACTATAAAATAAATTTTTATCCTTTAAATAGTCTGCAAGATATTCCTGTTCAGTTTGCCCAGGTGTGGGAATAAGTATTGCCTGCTTTTGTAATTTTACAAGGTCCATAACAGAAGAATAACCGCTGCGGCAGATGATTATTTTTGATTGCAGCATTACAAGGTTTAGTTCGCTGGCAGGAATATGGTTTATAATTTCGACAGAATCCAAATCTTCAGTTTTAAACAGCGGAGCGTTAGGTAAGCCACGAATTAGAATTACATTCCCCTTTATGTTTTTAAGATCATCTATAATCATCTTTTCAAAAATGCTGCGTTGTGGCTCGGGACCCGAGAGGACGATGCAGAGATCGTACTTTGTTGCTGTATCAATCATTTTAAACCTTGATAAAGGACCAAGATATGTTACCGGTGTTTTTGGTAAAACTGAAGGATGAGATAATTCCCCGGCCAGGTTTATATCACCTGCCGCATCGGGCACCCAACAAGCACTATATTTATTGATAAAATGATAGTGCATTTTTTGAGCAATCCATTCTGTAAACCGATTGCCTGTTTTTATTTTTAACTGATGGGTGATATATACACAGCAAATTTTTGAATGGCTCAACCCCAACCGGTTGTCAGAAATAACAGCGTCAATTCTATACTGCACAACAATCTTTTTCAAACATCGCCTTTCGGCATAAACACGCTGTAAAAGCTTAGGAAACTGAAGGAGCAATTTAAAGGGCAGCCAGAATTTATTTTTACTGTATTGCATCCTGTAACCCTCCAAATCAATAAAAATCAGCTCAGGAAACTCTTTTTGCAATAGTATTTTTCCTGCGGCTTCTGCCGCAACAATTACCTCACAATTTTGTTGCAGTAATTTAAAGATGATTGGAATGCAGCGTGTTGTATGTCCCAGGCCCCAATCTAAAGGAGCTACGAGTACACGTGGCTTATTGCCGGGTATGTTAAAATTTTCGTCTTTTGCCAAAACAATACAATAATTGTTTGTGAAAATAGTTTAATTTGTAACCTGAAATTATGAAACAACTTAATAAAATAACTTTATTGCTATTAATAGTAGCCACCGTTTTAACAACAGCAAGCTGTGCATCTTCAAAAAAGAGTAACTGCGGCTGCGAAGGAATGGTAGGATACGGCAATAGAAAATAACTTTTAATCGCCGGCAGCTATGAACAATCCAAACCGAGATTTACTGGTTTTGTTCAATCAGGAGTTAATGACTCCGCAGTCAATTGAGCATGAGGTAGAGCTACTTCATAAGTTGTTGTATGCAATAGAGAAAATAGAAAATCTTGTTATAGCTCACGAAATAATCGACCTGAATAAATACAAGCTGATTTGCAAACCACTTGAGCTTCGTAAAATTATCCGTCGCAAAGAACTTAAGCCCTTTGTTTTTTTGAACTGTAAGAATTGAAACACAGATTAAAGAAATGATTGAATTGATTTCGCCGAGTCTGAAACAAAGTTTAAATCAATTTATCCAAAGCAATCCTTAAAGCGCTAAGCATATCATCAATCTCTTCTTTTTTACAAGTGCCTACACTAAGTCTGTACCAGCTGCTTTCGGGGTTTGATCCAAAACAATAAAAAGGAACAATAGCCAATTTGGCCTCATCTAAAATATAAGCAGTAACATCTGCTTGTTTGGCTAATAACTTTCCATCGGCAGTCGTTTTACCTACATAATCAATTTGTATGGTAAGATAGATAGCAGCTTCCGGGGCGATAGCATCAACAGAAAGTCCATCAGCTTTCATTTGTTGCAATCCTGCAAATATATTTTGTAAACGAATGTTTATTTCCGACTTGAAGTTTGCGAAGTAATTATCAACAGCATCGCTTTTCAATAAATAATTAGCAACGGCTTTTTGCTCAGCCATAGGAGCCCAAGCGCCCATATGACTATTAATGGCACGCATTTTTGCAAGCACTTCTGCGGGACCGGTAGCCCAACCAACCCTAACGCCCGTAGCGGCAAAAGCTTTGCTGATACCATCTATAAAAATGGTAAACTCTTTCATAGCGGGATTAAGCGTAACGGGATTATGATGAACCGTGTCGCCAAAAGTAAGTGTCCAGTAAATTTGGTCGTACATCAGGTAGAGCTTTTTTTCTCCCGCCGCACGACTGTTGTTTTCTTCAATTACTAAATCACAAATGGCGCTTAATTCAACTCTGCCAAAAGTAGTACCAGTTGGGTTTAAAGGAGAGCACAAAGAAAGTAACGAAGCGCCTTTTATATGCGGTTTAATTTGAGCTGCAGTAAGCATGAAATTATTTTCTTTTTCTGCTTCCAGCAAAATATGTTCGCCTTCGGTAAAATGCACATAATGATTATTGTTCCAACTTGGTGCAGGGTAAATGACTTTATCGCCTTTATCAACAATGGCACGGTACAATGCATAAATTAAGGGGCGGCCACCGGCAGCGATCAACACTTCGCCCTGTGGGTTATATTGTAAACCTGCTCTTGATGAAAGAAACGAAGCAACCGACTCTCTCAAATCAAGAATACCCTCTGCTGGGGGATAAGTGGTAAAACCTTCTTTATAAGCATTGATAATTTCTTGCTCTAGCTCGGCAGGTATAGGAAACACAGCAGAATTAAAATCGCCAATGGTATAATTGTAAATTTCTTCGCCCTGCTTAATCTTTTCTTTAATAACAGCACCCAGTCGTACAATTTCGGAAGCCTGCAAAGTTTGGGCCAGCACACTTAGTTTCACATTACTCATAAGCTAATAGTTAATTGGCAAAAGTAAAATTTTAAGAGGGGACGGCAAAGAATAAAATAAGGCTGCGTTTTAGCACTGCAGTTCTTCCTTATAACAAATTATTTTACTGTTTCATAAACTGCAACACTTGTTTTTCATCGCCGCTTTGCAGGCGTAGCCAATATTTACCTGCTGCTAAATTTTGCACAGGTATTTTTATGGTTTGATTTGATGCAGATAAACTTAATTGTTTTACCATCTGTCCGCTGCTGTTTACAATCTGAACATTCATTTTTTCGAAAGAAGCATTTAGTTGCAATTGCAAAACATCGGTTGTTGGGTTTGGAAAAACCAAAATTTCTGTTGCTTTATCATGTTGTAATTGCTGAATATTACTAAGTTCAATTTTACCGCTGATGCCTTTTATTTTAAGACGATAATATTGATTCTTGTCTTTAGCATCCGCATCAATAAAGGTATATGATTGTCTGGCTGCTATATTTTTTGCCTGTAAAGTACCAATTTTGTAAAAATTAAAACCATCGGAACTCTTCTCAATATCAAAACAACAGATTCCGCTTTCTTTATCAGTAATAAAATCGAGCCGGGCTGTTTTACCTTTTTGTAGCCAGGCGGCGTTAAAAGAAATGAGTTCAATAGGCAACGCTCCTAAATTATTTGCATCTATTATAGATGACACATTACGCCATGGGCCATACACTTGCCCTGTTAAGGCCGTAACAGGATCGTATTTTATCCTTGCTCTTAATTTGGTAAAGCGGCTTGCTCCGGTAATTTTATTTATAACATTTTTAATCTCAATACCAGTTAATCCCAAATCGGTATAACTGCTTTGCTGTCCTGTAAAGAGTGTGCTATTGGTAATTGGCGTGCCGCTGTATGGGTCATAGTTTAATCTGGTTTCCCAAACCAGTTTTCCTTTGGTTCGGCCTAAAAAAGACTTGGCATAAAGTCCTGTTCCAAAATTACTAAAGATAAAATTGCTGCTGTTGATGGGTGTGGTAAGGTCGGTATTATACAGGCGGAGGTTATTTCGTTTGTTAGAGGTAGAATCGTTACCATTATACACAAACTCAATTCCTTCATCGGTATTAGCTCCATTATCGTAACGATATGCCCCAATAATCACATCACTGTATCCATCACCATTTACATCGCCAGCACAGGCAACAGAATTACCAAAACGAGCATTA
>JBBKXU010000218.1:0-10542 GCA_037969645.1 Ferruginibacter sp.
ACTACCTTTCGGGGTGTGCGGTTTCCATTCAGGTGTACTTTCAATTTTGGTACATCCATCGTAGAAATTGAATTTTTTGATAAAGGAGCCTGGGATGTAATTGTACCCATTAATAAATAGTAGCTGTAATTTAATGTTTGAGCAATTTTGAGCAGATAGCTTGGTTGGATTAGATTTATAAACACATTTATAGTAAATAACCCGTATAATTTTTATACGGGTTTTTTATTTACAGCATTTACAATTAGTTTTGCACGCCACAACATAGGCAATAAACTATGCCAAAAGACAATTCCATACAATCAGTTTTAATTATTGGCTCTGGTCCAATTGTAATAGGACAAGCTTGCGAATTTGATTATTCAGGCACGCAAGCCGCCCGTTCCTTAAGGGAAGAAGGCGTAAAAGTTATTTTGATAAACAGCAATCCGGCAACCATCATGACGGACCCGATGATGGCAGACAGGGTTTACCTTTTGCCACTTACAGTAGAGAGTGTTGAACAGATTTTAGAGGAAAATAAAATTGATGCTGTATTACCGACTATGGGCGGACAAACAGCCCTCAACCTTTGCAAAGAAGTAGATGAACTGGGCATTTGGGAAAAATTTGGCGTTAAATTAATAGGAGTAGATATAAAAGCGATTGATAAAGCCGAAGACAGGGAAAAGTTCAGGTTGTGGATGATTGAAATGGGCATACCAGTTTGCCAGGCAAAAATTGCCAACTCTTTTTTAGAAGGAAAAGAATTTGCGCAGGAGATTGGTTTTCCATTGGTATTGCGGCCTTCGTTTACACTTGGCGGCAGCGGTGGCAGCATAGTTTTTGCCAAGGATGAATTGGATGAAGCGCTGAATTATGCTTTAATTGCAAGTCCCATACATGAAGTATTGGTAGAGAAAGCTGTACTAGGCTGGAAGGAATTTGAGCTGGAATTGCTGCGTGATAATGCAGATAATGTAGTCATTATTTGCGGGGTTGAAAATTTTGATCCTATGGGTGTGCATACCGGAGACTCTATAACCGTTGCGCCCATGATGACCCTAAGCGATACTGCTTATCAAAAAATGCGTAACACCGCCATAGCCATGATGAGGGATTTGGGGAATTTTGCTGGCGGTTGTAATGTACAGTTTGCCATAAATCCGCAAACCGAAGAACTTATTGTAGTTGAAATTAATCCAAGGGTAAGCCGTTCATCGGCATTGGCC
Organism: Ferruginibacter sp.; assembly: GCA_037969645.1. Lineage (GTDB taxonomy): Bacteria > Bacteroidota > Bacteroidia > Chitinophagales > Chitinophagaceae > Ferruginibacter. Next base: position 1,212 of record JBBKXU010000218.1, read on the forward strand.
AGTAAAGCAACAGGTTATCCAATTGCAAAAATTGCAGCCAAACTTGCCATTGGTTATAATTTGGATGAATTAAAAAACCAAATCACGCAATCAACATCGGCCTATTTTGAACCGGCGCTTGATTATGTTATTGTAAAAATTCCACGCTGGAACTTCGATAAATTTAAAGGAGCAAAAGACACATTAGGTTTTCAGATGAAAAGCGTTGGCGAAGTAATGGGCATTGGTCGCAGCTTTGCCGAAGCGTTGCAAAAAGCCTGTCAGAGCCTGGAGAACGAAGCGGTTGGCCTCGGTTATTATGGTAAGAGTTTGATGCATGCTGATGAATTAGTAGAGTATATTAAAATACCAAAATGGGATCGAATTTTCAGAATTAAAGATGCCCTGATGGCGGGTGCCAGTATAAAACGTATTTGCGAAAGCACAAAAATTGACCGTTGGTTTATTTACCAGATTCAAAAAATTTGCGATTGCGAAAAACAAATTGCAAAATATAATCTGGATAGCTTGCCTGAAGAACTGCTAACCGAAGCGAAGTTTTTAGGCTTTAGCGATGAGCAGATTGTTCGGATTATGAAAGAAGAAAATGCTGAAGCGATTTACGAACGCCGCAAAGCCATTGGTCTTACCCGTGTGTATAAAATGGTAGATACATGTAGTGCAGAGTTTGAAGCAAAAACGCCTTATTTCTATTCTACTTTTGAAAATAAGCCGGCAAATAAAAGTATGCTGGTTAGTAACGAAAGTGTCGTCACCGATAAAAAGAAAATTATTGTATTAGGAAGCGGCCCCAACCGAATTGGCCAGGGTATTGAGTTTGACTATTGCTGTGTACATGGTCTGCTGGCTATTAAAGAAGCTGGTTACGAAGCCATCATGGTAAACTGTAACCCCGAAACGGTATCCACCGATTTTGACATGGCAGATAAACTTTATTTTGAACCTGTGTTTTGGGAGCATCTTTGGGAGATTGTAGAACATGAAAAACCATACGGTGTAATTGTGCAGTTGGGCGGACAAACGGCTTTAAAACTAGCTAAACGCCTGCATGAAAAAGGTATCAAAATAATCGGTTCATCATTCGATAGCATGGATATCGCCGAAGACCGCGGCCGTTTCAGCGACATGTTGAAGGAGTTGGAAATCCCTTATCCAAATTACGGCACCGCTTATAATACCGATGAAGCCATTGAAGTTGCCCGGCAGGTTGGTTACCCGGTCTTAATAAGGCCAAGTTATGTTTTGGGTGGTCAAAGAATGCGTATCGTTATCAACGATGAAGATTTGGAAAAAGGTGTGCTTAGTTTAATAAAACATTTACCCGGCAATAAAATTTTAATTGATCATTTCTTAGATCGTTGCCAGGAAGCTGAGATAGATGCCATTTTTGATGGTGAAGATTTTCATGTAATGGGTGTAATGGAACATATTGAACCCGCTGGTATTCACAGCGGCGATAGTAATGCCGTGTTACCACAATTTAATCTCTCTCCGTTAATTGTACATACTATGGAAGAGTATGCCGAAAAAATTGCGAGGGCTTTAAAAATTCAAGGACTTATCAATATTCAGTTTGCCATTAAGGATGGTAATGTATATGTTATTGAAGCAAACCCAAGAGCAAGTCGTACCACACCGTTTATTGCCAAAGCATATCAAATACCTTATTTGAATATTGCTACCAAAATCATGATGGGTACCAACAAACTAAAAGACTTCACCTACGAGAAAAAACTTACTGGCTTCGCTATCAAGGAACCGGTATTCTCCTTCAATAAATTCCCCGGTGTAAATAAAGAACTTGGGCCCGAGATGAAAAGCACCGGTGAAGCCATTCGCTTTATTAAGGATTTACGCGATCCTTATTTCCGGCAATTGTATAAGGAGCGTAGTATGCATCTGTCTAAGTAAGATAAAGCAGTTAATATCTTTTTTCTACGGTTAATTTTATTAGCCTTAAAAGCATTGCCAGCAAGCGTTTTAGGCTTTCAATAGTCAATTAGTTTTATTATATTCGTTTCATCAAGAAATGCTTTGTTTATAAAGGCAATTGTATAACTGTATTCAAAAATCAGAATACGATGAAACAGAAAATCTACTTAATAATAATTCTTTTCTTTTCTTTATTTCTCACACAAAATGCTATCGCCCAAAACTGGAACCAGATCATTAAAACAGTCTCCAGCACCAGAAATTTACAAACAGTTGCTGGCAGATCACCAAATGATAATTTTGGGCGTAGTGTGGCCATTGATGGGGACTACGCAGTCGTTGGTGTTGATCTGGAAGACAGCGATGAAAACGGAGCAGATATCCGTACCGATGCCGGCTCTGCCCTTGTTTTTAAAAGGACGGCCGGCGTATGGACACAAATAAAAAAAATTGTAGCATCAGATCGGGCGCTCAATGATAATTTTGGATTTTCAGTTTCAATAAGTGGCAACATCCTTGTGGTGGGTGCATTGTTTGAAGACGAAGACGCTTCCGGCGCAAGTACACTTGTTAGTGCGGGTTCTGCTTATATATTCTATAAAGATCAGGGAGGTGTTGATAATTGGGGACAGGTTAAAAAAATTGTGGCTTCCGATAGAGCTCAACTTGATTATTTTGGCAGAGCAGTTTCAATAAGTGACGATATGATTGTAGTTGGAGCCTACCAGGAGGACCAAGACGCTTCGGGAGGAAATACCTTATCTGGCGCTGGCTCGGCATACGTTTTTCACAAAGATCAGGGAGGCTCCGATAATTGGGGGCAGGTAAAAAAGATTGTGGCGTCCGACAGAGGGGTGGAGGATCGGTTTGCTTATACGGTTTCTATTAGTGGTGATATTGTTGTAGTTGGGGCATACTTGGAGAGTGAAGACGCGTCCGGTGCAAATACATTTAATGCGGCTGGTTCGGCATACATTTTTTATAAAGATCAGGGAGGTGCCAATAATTGGGGCCAGGTAAGAAAAATCGTGGCCTCCGATAGAGATATAAACGACTATTTTGGATCATCACTATCTGTGAGTGGGGATATTATTGTGGTAGGAGCCTACCGGGAAGACGAGGATGCTTCTGGTGCAAATTCCATAACCAGTGCAGGCTCGGCTTATATTTTCTACAAAGATCTGGGAGGCGCTGATAATTGGGGACAGGCAATAAAGATTGTACCCGACTTTAGAAATGTATTAGACGAATTTGGACATTCTGTTGCTATCAGCGGTAATAATGTGCTTGTTGGAAGTTACAGAGAAGACTATGATGAAAATGAATTGAATCTTCTGGGTGATGCCGGAGCAGCTTATGTTTTTAATAAAGATGAAGGTGGAGTAGACAATTGGGGGCAGGTTAAAAAAATGGTAGCAGCTGATAGGGATGCAGCCGATAATTTTGGATCTGCTGTGGCCATTTTTGATACAACCGTTTTAGTAGCAGCGGTGTATGAAGACGAAGATGTAAATGGCGGCAACACGCTCTCTAACGCGGGGTCTGCTTATTTTTTCCATATTGATGAAGGCGGCGTCAACAACTGGGGACAAAAACAAAAAGTTGTTATGGAGGATGCGGGGGCAGACCAAAATTACGGATATAGTGTAGCTGTTGATGGTAATTATGCAGTAGTTGCTGCATATCGTGATTTTAGTGATGAAACGGGCAACAATCATTTATTTGAAGCCGGCTCGGCATATATACTTAAGAACCTTAACGGTGTTTGGACGGAGATAAAGAAAATCGTAGCATCCGACAGAGCAGCCAGCGACCGGTTTGGCGTCTCTGTTTCAATAAGCGGAGATATTGTAGTGGTGGGTGCAGCTTCGGAAGATGAAGACGCGTTGGGTGCAAATACCCTTTTCGGGGCGGGCGCTGCTTATATTTTCTACAAGGATCAGGGCGGCGTCGATAATTGGGGCCAAGTTAAAAAGATTGTGGCATCGGACAGGGATGTGGGCGATAACTTCGGCGTTTCCGTTTCTATAAGTGGTGATATTGTAGCAGTAGGCGCAAATTGGGAAAATGAAGATGCAGGTGGCACAAATACGTTCAACGATGCCGGGTCTGCGTACATTTTTTACAAAGACCAGGGTGGTTCCAACAATTGGGGACAAGTTAAAAAAATAGTGGCGGCCGACAGAGCTATCAATGATAATTTTGGCTTTGCGGTTTCCATTAATGCCAATACGCTGTTGGTTGGTGCCCAATCAGAGGATGAAGATGCAGGGGGCATAAATACCGTTTTTAACGCCGGCTCGGCATATATTTTTTATAAAGACCAGGGTGGTGCTGGTAATTGGGGACAAGTTAAAAAAATAGTAGCATCGGATAGAGATGTAGGTGACTTTTTCGGCTCTTCTGTTTCTTTAGACGCTGATATAGCTTTAGTTGGAGCCTTTTCTGAAGATGAAGATGAACTGGGGGCAAATACGCTTTCCAATGCGGGCTCGGCCTATATTTTCTATAAAGACCAGGGCGGTGTCGATAATTGGGGACAAATTAAAAAAATTGTAGCGTCAGACCGGGCTAGCCTTGACAATTTTAGTGAATCTCTTTCAATTAGTGGCAATACAATTGTAATAGGCGCATTTCAGGAAGATGAAGATGCTTCTGGCACAAATACTGTTAATTTAGCCGGCTCGGCTTATATTTTTAATAAAGATGAAGGTGGGGTTAATAACTGGGGCGAGGTTAAAAAAATTGTTGCTGCTGATAGAGATGTTTTTGATGTTTTTGGAACTGCCATTGCCATAGACAATGGTACAGTAATAGTAGGTGCAACCAACCAATCTTATGATGCCAAAGGGTCAAGTATTATTTATAGATCGGGCGCTGCTTATTTCTTTAAAGACTGTATAACCACAAGTTTGCCAACGGCATTTACAAGTGTGGTTGCCAACCAACCGGCAGCTGTACAAACCTACTACGATAATAACTGTAATCTGATAGCTACTGTTGATGGAGGCGCTTATACCATTGCCGGGCAAACTACGGCCAAAGTATGGATTGAGGCTGTGCAGCCATCTTTACCTTATACACAATATGTAAAACGACATTACGAAATAACACCCGATAACAATGCGGCTGCAGCAACCGGTAGGATAACCTTGTACTTTACCCAACAGGAGTTTGACGATTTTAATGTGGTCAGCAACGTTGATCTGCCCACGGGCCCCCTGGATCTTTCGGGCATCGGCAATATGCTGGTGGAACAAAGAGGCGGCAGAAGCAGCGATGGAACCGGATTACCAAATACTTATTCAGGAACGGTTACAACAATCGATCCCAATGATGTGCTTGATATTATCTGGAGTGCCACCGACCTCCGATGGGAAGTAAGTTTTGACGTAACCGGCTTCAGCGGGTTCTTTATTAAAACATTTGCCTTTCCGCTACCTGTTAGCTGGCTGCATGTACATGCCAATTTAAATAATCAAAACAAAGCTACCATAAATTGGCAGGTACAGGAACAAGGAGCCACTACGTACGTTGTTGAAAAGAGTATAAACGGTACCGATTTTAACGCCATCGGCTCCCTAAACAGCAAAGGCGATGGTACAAATAGTTACAATGTAACTGAAGCTACAAGCCTTATTGGTACAGGTTTCTATCGCATTAAACAAATTCAAAAAGGCGGGCATTTTGTGTATTCATCAATAATGAGACTATCAACCTTTACCAAAACAGGTATAACCGTTTATCCAAATCCGGTAAAAGATATACTCACTATTTCAATCGGCAACAACTTGTTAAAAACCAAGGCTGTTGTGGCCGACATGAGTGGTAAATTACTAAGCACCATCAATATCAATGCAGCTTTGTTCAGTTTTGATATGAGCAGCTTTGAACCTGGTGTTTACATCATTAAATTTGAAAATGGTAACTATCAAAAAATAATAAAGCAGTAAACACTATTTGAATTTTCAAAGGGATTCTCTATTTTGTTTTATGCTACGCCCTTATATCATACCCCTTTGGAAAAAAGCACCCTTTATCAGGCTGTTTCCGCCGTTGGTTGCGGGTATAATACTGCAATGGTATTTTCAAATTGAGATAGCTGTTATAACAACCTCTTTAGTTTCTTTTGGCATTGCTTTTCTATTGTTTTTATTGCTACCCATGGCACTGCGGTTTAAATTAAAACCCTTGCAGGGCTTTATTATTCAACTGCTGTTTATCAGTTTGGGCTTTTTGCTTACCTGGCAAAAAGATATTCGTAATCACGATAATTGGTATGGTAACTATTACAAGGACGGCAGTTATCTCGTTGTTAGAATTGATGAGCCACTAGTAGAGAAAAATAAGTCTTTTAAGGCTGATGGATATGTAGAATCAATATTAGAAAACGGAAAATTAATTCCCTGTAAAGGAAAACTGTTATTATATTTTTCAAAAGACAGCCTTAAAAAAGAGTTGAATTATGGCGACAGGGTTGTCATTCATAAAAATCTGCAGGCTATAAAAAATTCGGGCAACCCTGGAGGTTTTAATTATCAACGATATGCGGCTTTTCAGGGTGTTTTTCATAACGTTTATTTAAAAGATAGGGACTGGATTGTGGCGTCAAATGAAGGCGCATTTGCCAAAAACTATTTTTGGCAATTTATTTTTTCTGCCAAAAAATACGTGCTTTCTGTCCTTAAAAAAACAATACATACCGGTAAAGATGAATTGGGGATCGCACAGGCTTTATTGATTGGCTATACCAACGATCTAGACAAAGATCTAGTTCAGGCTTACAGTAATACGGGTGTGGTTCATATCATTGCAATATCCGGCATGCACCTGGGTTTAATTTATGTTTTACTACTTTGGGTATTTGGAAAAATTCCGCTTGTAAACAGATCAAAATTACTGCAGCTTATTTTGGTCTTGTGCTCACTTTGGTTGTTTGCTATTCTTACTGGTGCGTCCCCATCTGTGTTACGTGCCGCTGTTATGTTTAGCTGTATTGCCATTGGCAAAGGCATGAAAAAACAAGCCTCCATTTATACTTCTCTGGCTGCGTCTGCATTTATTTTGCTTTGCTATAATCCGTATTATTTGTGGGCAGTGGGTTTTCAATTATCTTATCTGGCGGTATTGGGTATTGTAATTTTTCAAAGGCCCATTTACAATTGTTTCTTTATAAAAAATAAATGGCTCGATAAAGTCTGGCAATTAATGGCCGTATCCACTGCAGCGCAAATGCTCACATTTCCGGTTTGTATTTATTATTTTCATCAGTTTCCTAATTTGTTTTTGATAACCAATATTGTTGCCGTGCCGTTGGCCACCGTGATTTTGTATTCGGCGATAGCATTGGCAGCGTTTTCATGGATTCCTTTTATTGGTGTATATCTTGGTAAATTAGTTGGCGGCCTAACTTGGTGTATGAATAAATTCATTCTATGGGTTAACGACTTGTCATTTGCAGTTTGGGACAAAATTCCGGCTAATGTATTGTCTACATGGCTTTTGTATGCTGTAGTTGTGGCCCTTAGTGCCTGGTTGATTAAAAAAAATAAAAAATATTTTCAAATGGCACTTGTTGTGCTGTTGGCATTTGTAATTCAAAATACTTACAATAACTGGCAAATTGCCAAACAGCAAAAGCTGGTTATTTACAATGTGCCCCAGCATCAGGCTGTTGATTTTATAAGAGGAAATCAATATCAATTTATTGGGGATAGTATTTTACTAGAGGATGGTTTGCTTCAAAATTTTCATTTAAAGCCAGGCAGAATAAAGCAGCAGCTTACACTAAGAACAGATTCTTTGTCTGGAACCATCGGGCAAAATATGTTTTATCAGTTTAATGATAAACGAATAATGATTATTGATAAATCATTGAACTTTGATTCAGTTAGCCAAAAAATAGAACTGGATCTGCTGTTGATATCAAAAAATCCAAAGATTTCTATAAAGCAACTTGCTGCCATTTTTAACTGCAAGCAGTTCGTTTTCGACGCTTCAAATCCCAGTTGGAAAATCGAAAAATGGAAACAGGAATGTAAATCGCTGAACCTAAACTACTATTCTGTACCTGCCGACGGTGCATTTACCTACAATATTGGCATATAATTTTCGTTTAAATGCAACCTGTATATAATATTTGCAGTCAACATAAGTAAACGGGTTAATTTATATCAATACCGCATAAATTTGCACCATGTACCGCTTCCGGCATCTTGTTTTGTTGTTTACTGTTTTAATTATTACTGCTTTTTTTGCCGGTACGGTTAAATCTCAGGCGACAAACGCTGTTTCTGGTACTACAAAAAAGGCAAAAAGAAGTAGAGCTCCACAATTTAGAAACGATACCATTGTAGTCCGCTTCGAGTATAAACAATCGGCCCTTTTTCATAAGTACACGCTTGAAACACTTGACAGTATTATAGATATTTTGTTGAGAGACACAGCAATTACCCTAGCCATTGATGGGTATGCCTATAAAGATGAGGGCAGCGATACTATCTGTTATTTTTTATCGCTTAACCGGGCGCTGTTTATACAAACCTATATTTTAGGACGAGGAGTTGAGTTAACTCGGATATCAAATATTAAAGCCTGGGGCCGTACCCGGCAACAATATAAAAACAAAGATGCAAACGGGTTATGGGTTAATTGCCGAGCCGAGCTGCGGTTGGTTTATCCAATTCCACCAAAAAAGATGGCATTTTTTGATCGTGATGAAGACGGCATTGAAGACGGCGAAGACGACTGCCCGGATGTTTTTGGACTTATAGAAAACGACGGCTGTCCCGACTCTGCAGGTATTATTATACCATTTGCTATTCAAGAGTCGGCATTGACACCGGTTACCTATGCCGCATTAGATAGTGTGGTGGCGGTTTTAAAAGAAAACCCAACTTTTGCTGTTTCCATTGGAGGTCATTCAAATCTTGCCGAAGGAGCATATTCTGTGTGCCAGCGATTAGCTGCCGACCGGGCCGAGATTACAAAACTATACCTGATATCCCGCCAAATACATCGTTCCAGGATAGTTACAGTGATGAGCTATGGAATTTCCAAACCTGTTAATCCTGCAAAAACACCACGACAAATACTCGACAATGCACGTGCCGAAATAAGAATCATTAATAAATAGATTCCGCCAAACCAGCCTACAGTACCGCCTCTCATCAAATAATCACTTCTGTCTTTGCACTCACTTCGGCGCTACGGCTAAAAACCTGTAAATTTGCGACCAAATTAAACACTTACCGGCTGCCGGTTACTCAAGCAGCCAAATCAATCAAAGCAAATGCAGAAAAAAATTCAGTCGGCGCTTATTTCGGTTTTTTATAAAGACGGATTGGAGAATATTGTTCAGCAACTTCATCAGTTGGGTATAACTATCTATTCAACCGGC
>JBBKXU010000219.1:0-3139 GCA_037969645.1 Ferruginibacter sp.
CCAACTCTGGTAAAAGTATATTTACTGCCACGTATCTGGGATGCATCGGCAGCGCTTTTAAACTCACGAGGGTAGGCCCACATAATCACGGGCAGGGGGCCATCTTTTGTGGCATCGTAGCCCTTTGGTAAATACAGGTCGGCAGCAAGGTCAATACCATCTTTTCTTTTGTAAGTAATCTTTTGTTTGGTAATGCCACGCAGGCCGGGCTGTGGATCGGGAAAAGCAGTGATTGCTTTTTCGGTTTTGTTTTTTAAATCTTTCAGGTAATAATTGGGTTGCTCATCCTGACTTTGACGATTGGTGATAACCGTTAATTTATCATAGTCAATAATTGCACTCACCGTTTCGTAATAAGGTTCATCGCAACGCCAAAGCTCTTTGGTTTCTTTAGTTTGTATGTTGAATGAGTTTAAGAATGGCAAGTCACCTTTGTCGGAAGCTCCGTTGCCACGCATATACATCGTATTGCCATTAATAAGTTTGATGGTATAAACACCGTACTGATTTTTTTCGGTTACCGGCGAGCCTGGATCGTTATAGGCGTCGTTGGTACTGCGGTCGTACAGTACATCGGTAACACCAGTTGATGGATTTACATTGCTGAGTTTACGTTTTTGTTTTGCCTGCGAACCTTCAGTGATAAAGATGATATCTTTTGTTACATCGCTGATGGCATACATGCGCATTTCGGATTTTGCAATTTGCTTAGGCGTGCCTGTAAACGGTGCCGACAGGGCATAAGCCGCATCATGAAAATCCATTTTCTTTTTCATAATGCCACTGTCCAATGGTTCAATCCAGGAAACGGTAGCCGCATCATTATCGAACCAACTGTGGCGGCGTGGGGCATTTAATACATTATCAAAACCGGTTGGCGCCAGTTCATTTGATGGTAGTTTGGCTAATTGTTTTACAAACTTGCCATTGATATCGGTGATGAGCATGGTGCTGTTGAAGCCACCGGCAGGCACGAGGTAAGAAAAGGGTTTATCAACCTTTTCAATTAAAAAATATTTTTTATCGGGACTTGGTGTTACGCCTGCATATATAGCTGGTGAACCAATTTTTGTTTCAACACCATTTACGTTTTTTATAAGTTGTGTGGTTGCATAAAATTCGAAAAGGGTTTCGTCGTATGGATTTTTTATAAGATCCTGGTATGTGCGGCTTGCTGCAACTTTTCCTAAATTCTGCTGCACCACCGGCCCCTTGGGTGCCAATGGTTTTGGCGCCAATGCACTCAATGGTTTGTTTACAGCTTTGTAAACGATAGTATTATTATCAATCCAGTCGTAGGCACCGCCCATTACGGTGTTCACCACGGCTTTGTTTATTTTGGTTGCTTTTTTTGTGTTGATATCAATGACGTAGAGATCAACACCGGTGTTGGTGGTATTTGTAAAAGCAATCTTGTCTTCCTTTGGGCTCCACTGAAAACTGCCTGCTTTTAAATCTTTAGGTAAACCGGCTACTGCAGTTTCGGCGCCGGTCTTAATGTTGTTCAGGGAAACGGCGGTTGAAAATCCGCTTCGGCTAGGCGAAAAATTATTAGGGTTGATACGCAGGCCCGCAATGCGTAATTCGGGCTGGGCCAATTCTTCAATGCCAGGCATGCTGCTGCGTTCCATGATAAGCATCCACTCGCCTTTGCTATCGAAGCTTACGCCGGGGGTGGGTTTTGCCATCACGAGGTCGTAGATAGCTTTGGGTGGCGTTTGGTATTCCACGGCATCTTGCGCAAAGAGAACGTTGCTGCACAGTAATAACGCAATCAGAAAATATTTTTTCATGTTAGTTTGGTTTATTTATTTAAGACGACAAATGTAATTCTTAAACGAATTGAAGCGCTGTTTGGTGGTACTTTTATATTGCCGTTCATCAAGTATAAAGCAGACCTACTTCTATTATATTAATTTGAAATACCAACCCGTTGTTTTACAAAGTCATTTTTCTCCAGTTCATTTAGCATGAACATGGCCAGGTCGCCGGCATTTATGCGGTATTTGTTTTCGTCGGGCGGGTAATTTGCTTTGGTAACATAACTACCCGTTGCACTGTTATTGACAATGTCGGGCGGACAAACGAAGGTCCAGTCAAGTGCGGTTTCATTTAAGAGTTCAAATGCTTTTTTGTGCTCCAGACCAACCGGAACATATTTAACAGGATAGTCTTCTTTATCAATCAATAAACCTTCATCATCTGCATTTAACACACCCATACCACCTATGGCTACAATGCGTTTTACATCGGCTTTTTGCATTTGTTTGATGATATTTTTCATGCCAAGTGTACGGGTTCTATCAGTGCCATTCATCGAGCCTCCAATGGCCGATATGACTGCATCGCAACCTTTAATGGCGTTAAGCACTTCCGATTCGTCAAATAAAGCGCCTTGTACCAATTGCAGGTTTTCTTCCTGTACAGCGGAGTTCGCAGGTAAATAGTCGGCGGTATACACATTTCTACCAAACGCTTTAACATGATGGCCGTTGAATAACGCCTGTTGTACCAATTGCTTGCCTACGGTGCCAGTAGCGCCAAATATGATGAGTTTCATTTTTCTGGTTTTCCTGAAGTTACTTAATTCCCTCTTAGCACATCGCCAAACTCATCTTTCTTTTTCTGAAAAACAGAATTAGCAAAAGGACAAAGCGGCAAAATTTTGATATTATTGGCACGGGCATACTCAACCGCTGTTTTCACCAACTGATAACCAACATTTTTACCTCTTAATGCATCTGAAACCTCGGTGTGGTCAATGATCATGAGTTCTGTTCCTGTCATGGAATAGGTCATTTCGGCCAATTGGTTTCCATTTTCCTCAACGAAGAAAGAACCTTTACTGCCATCCTGTTTTTGTTGTATCAGCATAATGTAAAATTTTATGTATGTACAAAATAAGTTTTTTTATTAAGGAATTTGTTTTCATATTTGCAATAGAAATGAAAATGATTAATACAAATAACAACAGTTGGTGGTGGAGCATAGTCAAATGACGTGCCTCTGTTACTATTGTTATTATATATAGTTGAACCCGGCATGAGTGCCGGGTTTTTTAATTGATTATTATGAAGAAGATTGAAATACAAACAACCTCCCAAAAAATGCTTGCCGATGTGTACACACCGGTTGGTAT
>JBBKXU010000220.1:0-17699 GCA_037969645.1 Ferruginibacter sp.
TAATAACTGTTACCGCATAAAGCAGTAAAGACATCGCGATCATGTCTCTTACAGAAAACTCTTTTTTTATAAAATTTTTATAAAGAAAATGTACAATAAAACCAACTGCGCCAATGCAAACAGAGTCTTTTATCAAGCCGCTTCCCCAAAACCAAACGGACGGCATATACAATACTACCACCGCCAGTATTTTAAGCTGCTTCTCCTTATTGATATGATAAAATACCAGGAAAAGGCGCCACAATCCTGCAAATGCAAAAAAGCCGAAAAACAAGGTTATAATAAGATATTTATTGAAGGCAAGAAAAGAGACCAATGCAGATATTTTCATTATGAAAAGATTGGATGCAATGCCAAAATAACCAGCATAATTCAAATCTCCTACTTCAAAATTATACCAGACTAAAACATCTTTGGCCGACTTAAAAAAGTATTTAATATTAGTCGGGTCATTGGTTATACTAGTGCTTAAAAAATCGCTGCCGTAATAAAATACAAATGAATCGCCGTAGCCATAATAATACTGCACCATCAAAGCATAGGCTATTGCACCAAACATGTGCAGCCAAAAAGCCATAAAGAAGTATTTTCTCAGGTTGGCATCAGTATATTTAACCGACCGCTTTTTAACAATAAAGTATAGGAAATACAGATAGACCGGTAATAAAAGATAATCGAAGATGGTTATATACTGCATGTGCAGATTGCTGGTTATTTGATGAAAAGCAGGGCAATGTTAAACCCTAGTATAGCCTGCAATATACTCATTAGTTTCAGCCTGTAGTAACCTTGTATCGATATAATCGTTACAAAAACCATGTATAATACATGGTACAAATATTTTTATCATTATTTTTACAGGCATATGGGTACCATCTTAGTTACAGGTTGTGCAGGTTTTATCGGAAACCATGTTTGTGCGTTACTCCTCAATAAAGGTTTTACTGTAATTGGGGTAGATAATTTTGACTCCTTTTACGACCGGGCTGTTAAAGAATCTAACCTGGCAAAATTTAAAACACACCTTGCGTTCAGTTTTTACGAAGTTGATATTGCAGAAGGAATGGATGCTGTTGCAGCGGACAAAATTGATGCGGTAATTCACTTGGCAGCAAAAGCAGGCGTAAGACCTTCTATCGAAGATCCGGCGGGATACCTGAGAGCAAATATTACAGGCACCCAGAAAGTACATGAGTTTATGCTTGCCCGGTCAATATCAAAATTGGTCTTTGCTTCTTCTTCATCGGTTTACGGCAATAATAAAAAAACTCCTTTTAACGAAGAAGATAATGTAGATAATCCCATATCGCCGTACGCTTTTACCAAAAAGGCAGGAGAGTTGATGAATTATACATTTCATCATTTGTATAATATTGATATAGTTAACCTGCGTTTTTTTACAGTGTATGGCCCCGGCCAGCGCCCCGATCTGGCTATTCACAAATTTGTGAAGATGATTAGCGAAAACAAGCCGCTTGTTTTATTTGGCGATGGGCAAACAGCCAGGGATTATACTTATATAGATGATACGGTTTCGGGCATTTACAATGCATTGGAATATTGTATTCAGCATACCGGAGTTTATACCACGGTTAATCTGGGTAATAGTAGCCCGGTTACCTTGCATGAGTTGGTTGATGTTATTTATGCAGCTATGGGTACCGTTAAAAATGTTGTGCATGAACCCATGCAGCCCGGCGATGTGGACATAACATTTGCCGATATAAACAAGGCTGAGCAACTCTTTAATTACAAACCTGCAACTAAACTGAAGGATGGGATCCAAAAATTTATCAGCTGGTATAAATCGGCTAATTCCTGAATAAAGGCAATAGATAGCATTTGTTATTCGTTTGAACGTAAATTTTAACTTATCAAAGTAACTTACATGTTGTAACCCCTAAATACCATTAAAACATACATGAATCATAATATTCGCTTACAAAACCCCTTTACAAAAGCAGAATTACAGGAACAGGCCGGTGGCTTATACGAAAGAGACAAATTGGTCTTTCCATTAATAAATGGAGCCTTTCGACTGGTTGAAGATGACAACTACACCGATAATTTTGGTTACCAGTGGAACAAGTTTGCAGCTACACAAATAGACCGGGATCAAAAAAATATGCAGCAAAGTCATAACCGATTTTTTGCCGAAACAGGTTGGGATAAGGAGAATCTGCATAATAAAAATGTACTAGAAGTTGGCAGCGGCGCCGGACGGTTTACTCAAATAGTACTAGATCACACAATAGCTAATTTATATAGTGTTGATTACAGTAATGCTGTGGAAGCCAATTTTAAAAACAACGGTCACCACAAAGATCGTTTTAATTTATACCAGGCCAGTGTGTATGATATGCCTTTTGCTCCTGCGCAGTTCGATAAAGTGTTTTGCTTTGGCGTTATTCAGCACACACCCGATGTTGGAAAAACGGTGCAATCATTAATAAGCATGGCTAAGCCTGGCGCTGAAGTGGTTGTTGATTTTTACTGCATAAATGGATGGTGGACAAAAGTGCAGGCAAAATATATCTTCAGACCTATCACTAAAAAATGGAGCAACGAAAAGTTATTAAATAAGGTAGAAAAAAATATTGACTGGATGATTGCTGCCACTACGTTTTTCAACAAAATAGGCATTGGAAGATTTGTAAACCGGTTTGTTCCCATTTGCGATATAAAAGGCACGCTTCCTCCAGGCTTATCTAAACAAGCGCTAAGAGAGTGGTGCGTGCTTGATACTTTTGATATGTTCAGCCCCGAGTATGATCAGCCCCAAAAAATAAGCACCGTAAAAAAGTGGTTTGAAGAAAATGGAATGGACCAAGTTTGGGGAGGCACAATACGTTTTGATAATTGTATTGCCTATGTGGTAAAGGGAATCAAAAAATAAAAACCATTTTCCAATACACGGTATTGAAAACGGGTGATGTTTATGAAAAAAAAAATCATTCATTTTATATTTAACCTAAATCGTGGCGGTGCTGAAACCATGATGGTAAGGGTGATAAAGGAACTGCCGGAGTTTGAGCATATTGTTGTCACGCTTTTTCCCGGCAATAATTTTGGAGAAGAGTTGCAGTGCAAAAAATGGATTTGCCTAAATATTAAATCATTGTTCACTTTACCTTTGGCGTTCTTTTCTTTCAGGCGATTGGTTATCCGAGAAAAACCCGATCTCATTCATACACATTTATTTTGGCCAACTTTTGTCACCCGGCTTTCAATTCCACGGCGCATACCGGTTGTTACTACTATTCATGCATTCATTGCCACCTCTGGGGAGTACAAACATTGGTATATCCGTTTTTTGGATAAGCTGAGTTATAAATTCAGAAAAACAATCATCATAGGCGTAGCCAAAGGCGCTATGCAAGAGTATTTTACCTTCCTTCATTTAAAACCCTGGAAGGCGCATACTTTGTATACGTTTGTAGATACCGATCGCTTTAATATAGCAGCGGCTTCTGTAACAAAACAGGATGATGTTTTTAAATTGGTTGCCGTTGGCGCATTGCGACTACAAAAAAACTATCCTTATATCATTAAGGCAATGGCTTTAATAAAAGATAAAAATATTGAGCTTGATATTTATGGCATAGGAGATTTGCAGGATGAACTGCAGCAACTCATCAGTACAACGGGTGCAAAAGTTAATTTAAAAGGCGAAGTAAATAATATTGAGCAAATAATTCCGCAATACGATCTTTTTGTGATGTCATCAACTTACGAGGGCTTTTCGCTGGGCATACTGGAAGCCATGGCTATGCGGATGCCTTTATTGATTAGCAATATCGCTTCGTTTAAAGAACAATGTGAAGAACATGCCTGGTATTTTTCGTTAAATGATGTGCAGGATGCTGCGTCGCAAATTATTTTATTAAGCCAGGCGGATAAAAATGTTTTGCTAACAAGAGCAGAAGCAGGCAGACAAAGAGCCGTAAATAATTTTACATTACCACAACATATTGCTGGCTTATGTAAAATTTATGATGAAGCATTGACGAGCACTGATTAAGGCTGATACTATATTACCTTTACAAATAAATTTATAGCATGTGTGGAATTTCTGGGTTTATAGACTACAATAAGAAAACCAGTTTAGAAATACTGGAGAAAATGAACCGGATTATGGCTCATCGTGGTCCGGACGGCGAAGGTTACGGTATGTATGAAACCGACAAAGCCACAGTAGGGCTAGGCCACAGGAGATTGAGTATTATTGATTTAACCGAAGGTGGCAAACAGCCTAAAACATTTGGCAATCTTCACCTTACATTCAACGGCGAAATTTATAATTATGCCGAAATAAAAAAAGAGCTGGAGTTAAAAGGACATGCATTTAACAGTCATAGCGATAGTGAAGTTATTTTACATGCTTACCAGGAATGGGGCAGTGATGCCTTGCAAAAATTTATAGGCATGTTTGCCTTTGTTATTTACGACGAAGACAAGCAAAAGTTATTTGCCTGCCGCGACAGGCCCGGAGTAAAACCATTTTTCTACTATTATAAAGATGGCTTATTTCTGTTCGCATCCGAACTTAAAGCTCTTGTGCAACATCCGGCTTTTGAGAAGGTAATAAATATCGATGCTATTGCCCCTTTTTTACAATACGGTTATGTACCTACACCGCACTGTATTTTTAAAAACGCTCATAAATTACAACCGGGACATTTTTTAACTTTCGATATCGCAAAACAAGATCTGCAAACCACGCAGTACTGGAATGTGTACGATGCGTATAACAAACCGGTAATGGATATTAGTCTGCCGGATGCAATTACTGAAACCGAAAAATTACTCACCAGTGCTTTTCAATACCGCATGGTAAGCGATGTGCCTGTAGGTGTGTTTTTAAGCGGTGGTTACGACAGCACTTGTGTAACAGCTATACTTCAGAAGAACAATACTGAAAAAATAAAAACGTTTACCATTGGCGTGCCCGATGCAGGTTTAAATGAAGCACCATTTGCCAAAGAGATAGCCAAACATCTGGGCACCGATCATACAGAGTATTATTGTACCGAAAAAGAAGCGCTTGAAATTGTACCGCAACTGCCATTTTTTTACGACGAGCCTTTCGCCGACAGCAGCGCCATTCCTACAACATTGGTGAGCCGTATTGCCAGAGAAAAAGTTACAGTGGCTTTATCGGCCGATGCAGGAGATGAGATTTTTGCAGGCTACAATCGCTATGATTATATGGTTAAATATGGTAAGTCCATTAAAAAAATACCGGGATTCATCCGCAAAAGTACTGCCGCAATGATGGATGTTATACCTGCCGATAAAATTCCGGTGCTTAATAAAAAATATCTTTTTCATAGCCGATATGAGAAAGTAAAATCACTTTTAAGGGAACCATCGGCGGAAAATGTGTTGATGAGTTTAACGTCACAAATAGGTGAAAAGGAATTAAAAACTTTATTCAACAGTGACCTTACAAAGCTGCCTTCTAATTTCGATAGCAAGGAACTCAGGCCCGAGCATTATTCCATCCTCAGTTATATGATGGCGGTTGATTACCAAACTTACCTGCTGGATGATATTTTGCAAAAAGTTGACCGGGCAGGTATGAGTGTAAGCCTTGAAGGGCGGGAGCCTTTTTTAGATCATCGGGTAATAGAATGGGCTGCCCGGCTACCAATGGAGTATAAATATAATAAAGGCGATAAGAAATTCATTCTTAAGCAGATTGTTCATAAGTATATACCCGAAACCATGATGGACAGGCCAAAAATGGGTTTTGGTATTCCCATTGCTGCCTGGTTACAAAAAGATTTAAAGCCTTTTGTTGATATGTATTTTGACGAACAGTTCATTATTAAGCAAGATATTTTTAATAACGAAGTAATACAGAAGATAAAACATTCGTTCTATCATGGAAAAATTGAAAGGGCAGAAAAAGTGTGGTATATATTAATGTTTCAAATGTGGTACGACAAGTGGATTAACGAACACTAGCCCAATCAAAAATTGGATAAGATTGCCACTAGATTTGTAATACTGCTTGTTAAATTTAAACCAGAATTATAATGTTGAGTATTGTTATTTGTCACCGAAATAAAGACCTGCTAAACACCATACAACAGAATATTGCGGAAACAGTCGGTGTGCCTTATCAGCTGGTGGTAATAGACAATACATCAAATCAATACAATATTTTTTCGGCTTATAGCGAGGGCGTTAAACGGTCGGAGTTTGATGTAATTTGTTTTGTTCATGAAGATATTTTCTGTTACACCCAAGGTTGGGGAAAGAAAGCGGTAGCGCATTTTGATGATTCTGAAACCGGGATGATTGGCATAATGGGGGGATTTGCTCAATCTGTAATTCCCTCGGGTTGGTGGTTTAATAACCATTTAGGAATGAGCGCCGGAAATTTATTAATGAAAGACTGGAAGTCGAAAAATGATACATTAATTCATCACTATAGTAATCCCCTGAATGATGCCGTTAAAACCGAAGTTGCTATTGTTGATGGCCTCTGGTTTTGTGTGAGAAAATCATTGTTTGCCAAAATATCGTTCGATGAAAAAACTTATTCGGGATTTCACTTGTACGATGCAGATATAAGTATGCAGGTAATGCAACATGCAAAAAATTTTATAGTTTATGATGTTTTATTTGAACACAGATGGCATGGAGGTATTAATCAGGAATATTACAAAGGCTTGGAGCTGTTTAGAAATAAATGGATAGACAAACTGCCTGTTTTAAAGGGGCAATTGGATGCAGAATATTTAAAAAAATATGATTGGCACGCTCTACGAAGCCTTATTTTGGAAATGAAGTTGAGTAAATTCTCCAGGAAAGAGGTAAGAGATAAACTTGCCCAGTATTATCCCATTGCGATGAAACTGCACAATTCCAGGTGGTTTAAAAATTATTTTATATTGTCCCGGCTTATCGGTTTTTCGCCGGCAAATTTTATTTTTTTTCGACTGGAAAAATATACAGGCTATTGTAAAACCTGGGCTTTTGCAAGAAAGAAGTATGATACAAAAACAATGATTTAGTAATAACGACATAATACCACACAGAGAAAATCGTTTTATCGGTAATAATTTGAGAGACCTGGTACAAGTTTATGTTTCAAATGGAGAACCATAAGTGAATAAAAGATAAATAAGACATTAAATTCCTATGGTAACTTTCTCTTATAAAAAAATGCAAATTAAATAAAACTTATATTTACCCCGAATAAGATACACCCCCAATGGTTGAATACGAAATAAAAGCAAAAAATAAGTTTTCTTTTGGATTGGCAGAATTGATTCAGTACAGAGAGCTGTTTTATTTTTTTACATGGCGGGATGTGAAAGTGAAATACAAGCAGGCCGCTTTGGGTATCCTGTGGGCTATTCTGCAGCCATTGATTATGATGCTGATGTTTACGCTCATTTTCAGCAAAGCACTTAATGTAAGCAGCGATGGAATTCCTTACCCAGTTTTTGCCATTAGTGGTTTATTAATCTGGAACATTTTCAGCAATGGCCTTATGAACAGTGCCAACAGCATGGTTAATAATGCCAACATCATTAAAAAAATATATTTCCCCAGGTTAATAATACCTATGAGCGCCATACTTACGGCGCTGGTCGATTTTTTATTTGCATTGATAATCTATGTGGCCATTCTTATTTATTATCACCAAGGCGTAGATTTTGCAAAGCTGTTCATTTATCTGCCACTCAGTATCCTGATAACCGTGGTTACCACATTTGGAATAGGAACTTTTTTGGCCGCATTGAATGTTAAGTATAGAGACTTTCAATACTTACTGCCCTTTATGATACAGTTTTTATTGTTTGCCAACCCGGTTTTATATTCAGCAAAAGCATTTACGAATCCCATCATCGTCACCATTATGAAGGCCAATCCTATTGCTTCTGCCATACAACTTTGCCGCAGCGTTTTTACCGGGCAGGAAGTAGACTGGCAGGCGGTTGCCACCGGAAGCGCAGTAGCCCTGATATTGTTTTTTATCGGGATTTATACATTCAGAAAAACAGAATCATACTTTGCAGATTTAGCATAATTATGAAACCAATATTAGAAGTACAGCATATTACCAAACAATTTAAGATTGGCGCTAAACAAGAGCGATACCTCTCATTGAGAGATGCTTTGTCAAATCCGTTCAAGAAAAAAGAAGAAGTGACAAATACTTTTCTTGCACTTGATGATGTGAGTTTTAACGTGATGCCGGGAGAAAGCATAGGTATTATTGGAAGGAACGGAGCCGGCAAAAGCACCCTGCTTAAAATATTAAGTAAGATAACACCTCCATCGGCTGGCAAAATAATTTGTCGTGGTCGCGTTGCCAGTTTGCTGGAAGTAGGAACAGGTTTTCACCCAGAATTAAGCGGTCGTGAGAATCTGTACATGAATGGTAGCATTCTGGGCATGCGCAAAGCAGAAATAAATAAACATTTTGATGAGATTGTAGATTTCAGCGGCGTAGAAAAATTTCTGGATACGCCTTTAAAGCGTTACAGCAGCGGGATGCAGTTGCGCCTTGCTTTTGCAGTTGCTGCTTTTCTGGAGCCCGAAATTCTAATCATTGATGAAGTACTCGCCGTTGGTGATGCTGAGTTTCAAAAAAAATGCCTCGGCAAAATGGATGAAGTGAGCAAAAGCGGCAGAACAGTTTTATTTGTGAGTCATGATTTAAGCGCAGTTTCAACACTAACCCAAAAATCAATTTTTCTGGATAAAGGAAAAATTGTAGAGTATGGGCCAACCCCGATGGTTATACAGGCTTACTCATCCAATTTTACACAAACAAATATTCATCATCAAGAACCACTTGATAATAAACCATGTATTACAAAAGTAGAAATAGAAACATCCGAAGGAGGTATGCTACAGGGTAACGAAAAAGCCCTGACTGTAAATTTTGAAATACAATTGCCAAGCGAGTTATCAGGCATGGCACTTTCGATGCAGATATTTAACCATTTAAATCAACCAATTACCTATAACTGGTTTTTTGATGAAGGAGCTGGCTTGAAGCGAAAGGAAGGGACTCATAAATTATCAATCAGATTCAAAAAACTCAGACTTTATCAGGGCAATTATTTTGTAAGGGTACATTTGGCAGAAACACTAACCAAAACCAAGTTTCAACAATTTGATTGTTGCCCTTTTGAAATAGCCATGATTGATAAAAAGGCGCCTGAATGGGGTTGGCAGAATAATGTTTGTCAGTATATAGAGGAGGGAGAATGGAACGTTTAACCATTATATAATTATTATGAGACCAAAAACATACCAGGATAATTTTTTTAATTATCACTCGGAAGATTCTATTAATTCGGCTAAAGAAGTTATTCCTGTTGTTTTGAATTTTATTAAACCTGCGTCTGTGATAGATGTAGGATGCGGTGTAGGTACCTGGTTATCTGTGTGGAAACAACATGGAATAAATGATATACAAGGAGTGGATGGAGATTATGTAGATTTAAAAGATCTATTATTTGAGCAAGATAAATTTATTAAAGCCGACCTAGACAACGGATTTAAAACGAACCGTAAGTTTGATCTTGTAAATTGTCTGGAAGTAGCAGAGCATATAAAAATTGAGAATGCTGAAAATTTTGTTGCCTCACTTTGTAACTTGGGGGATGTAGTGCTTTTTTCAGCAGCTATTCCCGGCCAGGAAGGTACCATGCATTTTAATGAACAGTATCCTCAATTCTGGATAGACTTGTTTGCTAAATACAATTATACACCCTATGATTGTGTGCGGCAGCAAATATGGAATAATGAAAAAGTATCATGGTGGTATCGGCAAAATATAATGTTTTATGTAAGCGATAAAGTAACAGATCAATATTCATCAATTACCAGTGAAAAAAGGGAAGTGCTTCCTTTGGTTCACCCCAAATTGCTTCAGTATAAAACACGCAGGTTAAACGGATATGAGAACGTTTTACGAAACCCCTACACTGTATTACGTTATTTCACCAGGAGATACCTGGATAAAACTAAAAACATATTTAAAAAATGAGAGCTGAAAATGTTTCACGAATTACCGGGTATCAAAATATTAGTAAATCTGATTTTTATTATCTGGTTTACAAACCTTTGATAAGAGATTTAGAATCGGCCATTGGACAATACGCTATCGGGAGGGTTATTGATATCGGATGCGGAAATAAACCTTATGAAAAAATATTTGAGAAGAAAATAACTGAATATGTTGGTTGTGATATAATTCAATCTGATTTAAACAAAGTAGATGTTTTATGTCCTGCAAATAGTATTCCGTTACCAGATAATTCGTTTGATACAGCATTTTCAACGCAAACTATCGAACACGTGGAAGATCATCAAGGACTAGTGAATGAAGCATATCGTTTAGTAAAACCGGGCGGTCACTTCATCGTGTCGGGTCCCATGTATTGGTATTTGCATGAAGAGCCTTATGATTTTTTCAGATTTACGAAACATGGCTTTAAATATATTTTTGAAAAAGCAGGATTTGAGGTAGTTGAAACCTGCTCTAATGGAGGAATGTGGTCGGTAGCAGGACAAAGTTTTATACACGCATGTGTGAAAAGTACAAGTAAAAATATTTTTTTAAGAGGATTGAAATTTGTTTTTTTTAGACTTCGTTTTTATTGGGTTATTAACGCATTCTATGCCTGGTTAGACAAGGTAGATTATAACCCTATTAATACTATGAACTATGTTGTAATTGGAAGAAAGCCAATCTCTAACTAAGAAAATAACTATGCCTAAAGTATCTGTTGTTATACCATGCTATAATCATGGTCAATATATTCGGGAAGCAATTGCCAGTGTAGAAAAATGCACAGATAAAAATTTGTATGAAATAATCATTGTGAATGATGGGTCAACCGATGCATTTACGGTTGATGAGATGGCTAAACTGGCTAATGAAGGCTATCATGTTATTAACCAGGAAAATCAGGGGCTTGGTTGTACACGTAACAATGGTATTAAAGCCGCTAAGGGGGAATACATATTGCCATTAGATAGCGACAATAGAATAAGGCCTGCATATATTTATGAAAGTATAAAAATACTGGACAGTCAACCGAATTTAGCCGTGTTTTACGGCGATGCAGAATATTTCGGCGATACTACAGGGCGGCACGTAGTAGGATCATTTAATCTACAGAATATGATGGTGGGAAATCGTATTGATGCCTGTGCAGTTTACCGTAAATCTGTTTGGGAGGCAGTGGGCGGGTATGATGAAAAAATGCCTATTATGGGATTAGAAGATTGGGATATGTGGATGAACATGGCATTTAAAGGTTACTCGTTTTATTATGTTGATGAAGTAATGTATGATTACCGGGTATTGGGAAATTCAATGTTAAGATCAATTGATGTAAGTAAGAAAAAAATTTTATTTAAATACATGGATGAAAAGTATAAAGGCTATTTAAACATGAATCATTTAAATGAAGAATTAATGAGGGTTGGCAAAGCAAATAAAAAAGTTGCTTTAAAATTTGTATTGCTTTTGTATTTTCCGGGTCTGCTTAATTTTTTAATAAAGAGAAAAATTATTGAAGACCGGAGTATAATATAAAGTAAAACGGGCCTTTGCTTAGTTAAGCGGTAATATTTGTTATACAAAAACAAAACATTTCGATATAAGCATTTGATGCACACAACAACCGGGCTGCTGAGTTTACGAAACAGAATAATTTAATGTTGCCAGCAGCTTTGATTTCGCTTTACAAAGCACAGTTTATTGTAGGGCGCATTAAGTGTAAATTATTAAAATAAAAAACGAACAATGAAATCTTTAGCACCTATTGTGTTTTTTGGTTACAATCGGCCCAATCATACCAGACTAGCACTTGAATCACTAAGTAAAAATGAACTAGCTGCCGAATCTACACTTTATATCTACGTTGACGGGCCAAAACAAAATGCGTCTGAAGAAACGAAAAATGCAATTGAAGAAGTAAAAAAAATCGTTCAGGAAGTAAACTGGTGTAAAGAAGTGATATTAAAAATTTCTCCTCACAACAAGGGAATGTTTCATTCAAATATTGACGGCATCACTGAAATTGTTCAGAAATACGGAAAGGTTATTTTAATGGAAGATGACAATATTGTTTCTTCGGGGTTTTTGCAATACATGAACGACGCATTGGATTTTTACGAAAATGAGCCTCAGGTAATGCATGTGAGTGCATTTACCGGGCCGCAACAGCAGGCAGAAGTTGATAAGCTAACGCAATCAACCTATTTCTTTTATCATACCTACACCTGGGGATGGGGAACCTGGAAAAGAGCTTGGGACAAATTTACAACGGATGCCCTTGCTGTAAAAAAATTGATAAAAGCCAAGGGGAACATACAAAAGCTGAATATGAACGGCACATTTGAATTTTATTGGGGACTCGATGCTGTTGCCAAAAAGCAATTCAGTTATAATACAATATGGCATTCCATTGTTTTTTTAAATGATGGATTATGTTTATGTCCAAAGAAATCATTGGTTGATAATATTGGACATGATGGAAGTGGAACAAATTGTAAAGCTGATGAATTATATAAAAAAAATGATGAGCTGGCAACTTATATTCCTGTGATGGAAATTCCGCTTACTTATAATAAAGCGATACAAAATTGCTATGTAAAGAGTCGTAGTTTAAAATATCGGTTTATATTTTTTATAAAGCATTATGCCAGGTATTTTTTTAGATAAGGGCATATCATTTTATAGTCTGACGCTTTTTAACCGATTAAAATAAACACGCTTCTTACGCTAATGGTCAAAAAAAATATTCTCTTTATCTCTTACGACGGCATGACAGATCCGCTTGGGCAAAGTCAGGTGCTGCCATATTTACTGGGTCTAAGTAAATATGGGTACAAAATATTTTTAATCAGTTGTGAAAAATCAGCAGTTTTTCTGCAAAACAAACCCATCATAGATAATCTCATTAAAGATTCGGGTATTAGTTGGTTGCCGATACCGTACACAAAAAATCCGCCTGTGCTTTCTACGGCTATGGATGTTTACAAAATAAAACAAGCAGCAAAGAAAATACATCGGGAGCATAGAATAGATATGGTGCATACTAGAGCTGGAGTGCCTGCACTCATTGGGTTGTGGATGAAAAAGAAATACGGCATTAAGTTTTTAAACGACATACGTGATTTTTACGCAGATAGCAGGGTGGATGGTTATATGTGGAATTTGAAAAACCCTTTATACCTGATAGTGTATAAATATTTTAAACGTAAGGAAGCAGAACAAATAGCGCTTAACGATGGTATTGTTTGCCTAACTGCTGCCGCTGAAAAGGTAGTAAGAGCCCTGCCCGAATTTGTAAAAGATACGCCGCTTGAAATTATCCCATGCAGTGCCGATCTGGAATTATTTAACCCAGCAGCTATAAGTAAAGAGCAGACTGCACAATTAAAAACGCAGTTTGGAATACAATCGGGAGATACTGTTTTTACTTACTTAGGTTCAATCAGTGGATTGTACCTTACTGATGAAGTAATGCATTTTTGTAAAATTGTTAGTGATAAAATACCAGCATCAAAGTTTTTATTTATAGCGCCCATCAGGCATAAAGAAATTGCCGAAGCGGCTGAAAAATTTGGTATCCCGGCCGAAAAAATGATCATTAGAAAAGCATCACGTAAAGAAGTGCCACTATTTCTTTCGGTCAGTGACTATTCAATGTTCTTCATCAGGCCTTGCTTTTCCCGTAAATCGCAGTCGCCTACCAAGCATGGCGAAATTATGGCCATGGGCATTCCTGTGATAACCAATAGAGGTATTGGAGATGTGGAGGAAATAATAGAAACATATCAATCGGGGTTTGTAGTTAAAGCATTTAGCGAAGAAGCGTATGCAGCTGTGGTTGATAAGATTATTTCCGGCGTACATTTTAACCCCGCAGCCATCCGTGATGGGGCCGTTAAATTTTATGCCTTATCTTCTGCTATAGAAAAATATACAAGGCTTTACGATAATATTTTTAAGCGGTAGATAAAATTTATGGAAATTAGCAGAACATTACGTGCATTTATCATTGTAATATCATGAAGAAAAAATATTTAATTGTTGGCGCCGGGTTTTCCGGTTCAGTATTGGCTCATCAACTTTGCAAACAATCTGACTGCAGTATCGATGTATGGGATGAGCGTAGCCATGTTGCCGGTAATTGCCATACAAAGCGTGATGAAGAAACTGGTGTAATGGTACATGAGTATGGTCCTCATATTTTTAATACGGATAAAAAAGAGATCTGGGATTTTGTGAACAGCTTTGTGGAGTTTAAACCATTCATCAATCGTGTAAAAGCAAATTACAAAGGCAATATTTATTCTTTACCGGTTAACCTGCATACCATTAACCAGTTTTTCAATAAAACTTTTGGTCCCGATGAAGCGAAAGACTTTATCAACAACCTGGGCGATAAAAGTATTACCGATCCTCAATCTTTCGAAGAGCAGGCGCTTAAGTTTTTAGGCAACGATTTATACAAAGCTTTTTTTTACGGCTACACAAAAAAGCAATGGGGCTGCGAGCCTTCTGAATTACCGGCATCAATTTTAAAAAGATTACCGGTGCGGTTTAATTACAACGATAATTATTACAATAATATTTATCAGGGCATACCTGTAAACGGATATACCGAACTGATTGAAAAATTATTAGAAAGCGCAGAAATCAATGTTACTCTCAATAAGAAATTTGAGTTTAACAATGATCTGTTATCACATTACGATCATATTTTTTACACCGGCCCAATTGATGCTTTTTTTGGCTATCAATTTGGTAAACTTGGGTATCGTACTGTAACTTTTGAAAAGCACACAGCCGAAGGCGACCACCAGGGAAATGCCGTAATAAATTATTGTGATGAAGAAGTTCCCCATACACGTGTACATGAACACAAGCACTTTGCACCCTGGGAAACACATGAAAAAACGGTTTACTTTAAAGAATTCAGCAAAGAAACTACAGATGAGGATATTCCGTACTATCCCAAACGCCTCGATAAAGACAAGCAAATACTTGAATCTTACCGGGCAGAAGCATTGAAATCTTCCAATATATCGTTTTTAGGCAGGTTGGCCACTTATCGCTATATGGATATGCACCATGTAATAGGCGAAGCCCTTGACTTTTCGGGCCTGTTTTTACAGTCAATTGCCGCTGGCAGCAAGGCTCCCGTATTCCCCAATACCGAGAATTAAAGAAAAATGTTAATTCTTATGCAATAAGCAGATTCCCACGCCGTTATAGTTTGGTCCAATATATTCTAATTTAAAACCAAACCTCATTCCTATGGAAAAGGTAATTGCTGTGGTTGTTACGTACAACCGTTTAGCGCTGCTGTCTGAATGCATAACCGCATTGCGAAACCAATCCCGCCCATTAGATGCTATTCTCGTTGTAAACAATGGAAGTACCGATGGTACCGAAGCCTGGTTAAAGGCGCAGGAGGATATCACTTACTTTACACAAAATAATTTAGGAGGAGCCGGTGGTTTTAGCACGGCCATTAATATGGGTTATGAGCAGGGGTATGAGTGGATTTGGTGTATGGATGACGATGGTATGCCTAAAGAAGATGCTTTGGAGAATTTAATATTGGCAGAGCCGAATGAATTGACTTTAATGAACTGTGCCGTTATAAACAATGTTGATAAGAAATCTTTTGTATGGAATACAGGCGGATATAAAACGCTTGATGAAGTACCAGGTAAGATTATTGACGGAATAGGTCATCCATTTAATGGAACATTTATAAACAGAAGAATTATAGAAAGAGTTGGTGTGCCAAGAGCTAAGTTTTTTTTATGGGGAGATGAAACAGAATATTACTACCGGATTGTAAAGCGTAACAAAATTCCCGTTTGTACGGTAGCCAACAGCATTCATTATCATCCGGCAACAGCATTTTCTGTAAAGAAGGACTGGGATTATAATTCGGGTTGGAAAATGTATTATTATATCCGCAACCGTTTTTTTATTCATCATACAAAATTTAATAATAAGGCTTTAGCCTTGCTGCATTACAGTTGTTTTCTGCTTGCATTTGCCGGCGTCACATTATTGTTTCAAAAAACTGATAAACTTAAAAAATTGAGTTTTATCATGTGGCCCGCTGCAGATGCCTTCAATAGTAATTTTGAAGCTTCACCACCATTCATTTTATCTAAATTAAAATCAACCGAGCAGTTTTCGCTAACGGGTTCACTAAACAGTTATCTGAAAACTACCTGGTCAAGTATACTGGCTCCCTTTACTTCGGCAAGAACCGAAAGGGCTGCAAACGCATAATGGTTACAAGTTATAACCCCCTCTGAAATCACGCAGTTCCGTCTATGACGGGACTGTTTTTGTTTTGCTTAGCCCGGTCCTGAATAAGAAACAAGGCAATAATATAAAAAGGCATGCAAGGAATTTTATACCGCACCAAAGTTCCAAAATTTGCCGTTGTAGCTCCAACAAATAATGCAAACAACAAGGCAAATAAAAGGCAATAGGTAATAGCAGGATCTTTTAATATAGCTTTTATGAAATTTCTAACGCCGGTTTTATATAAAACCGAGAGCGTAAAAAACATAATGACCATACTCTCTAATGAAGAGAAAAGTGTAGTTAATTTTCTTGACTCCCATATAAATGGCCTGAACAAAGTGGCCACAATGGCAGCCGGGGCTATTTTTATCAAACTTAAAGTTGAACCGTCAAATTCTACACCCAGTGAAAAACTTGAGCCGGCCTCCTCTTGTTCGGCATAAGCTTTTTGATAATGCGTAACATTATTGGCTAGATCGGCACCACCATAATTGTCAAGTGTTCCTGCTAATTGCTGCATAACTGTTGTAAACATGGTCATTGCAAGAAAGATAAGCCCTAAAACAAATACAACCCGCATTACTCTGGTTTTGATAAGATTTACATTTTTTAAAATCACGTAAAGCAAAAAGAAAGGCACATAAGATATAAGTATATATACCTTAATTGTATATAAAAGGTATCCGGAAATAAATATGATAATGGCATTTTTTAGGAAGTCTTTCTTTTTATATAAAGTTTCGTAAAGTGCGTATGTTAACCATCCTAAGGCACCTGTACAAATCGGATCTTTTAAAATACCCGAACTCCAGAAAACAAAAGTGGGTAAATACAATATAGCAATAGCCAGTTGCTTATGTAAGTGCGGGTATTGTTCATAAAAAAACCTGTAAAGTCGCCATACCCCCGAAAAAGACAACAATGAAAAAAACAGATTAAGTATGAGGTACTTGTTAAACGAAAAAAATGAGAGTACTGTGGTAATGCGCACAATCATATAATTGTTCTCATTTTTCAGATAGCCTAGGTTCATTCGGCTTTTTAGTAATTCCTGATCAAAATCAGCCGCAGGCAGATAAAGCCATTTAATGTGTGAAAAGTCCTTTAATATTAATTGGCAGAGGTTGGTTCCTTCTGTATAAAACAATACAAACGAATCTCCCACAGAAAGAACGGTATTAAAAAAAGTGAAGCCTAAAACGGCAATTACCTTTATCCAAAAACCCTGTTTGTGGTAGTGTCTCAGCACAGGGTCGGAATAGTTTTTTCTACGGGCACTAAAAATAAAATAAAATATAGCTACATAAAAAGGGAATAATATAAATTCTAAAAAACCCATTGGTGTAACTTGATTTTAGTTTCAGGC
>JBBKXU010000221.1:0-2624 GCA_037969645.1 Ferruginibacter sp.
TTTTCTTTTTGTTGATTAAATATCTGTATTACCGTTTCCAACTCGGCCATTGTATGTGGGAAACCACGGTATAAACGTTGCCTGACATTCTCTATATCGAAAATAGGAGCAGGGGCAGCATAATCTGCATTTACCAAACCAGCATAATCAAAATCGTAAGGTACTACAAATGGCCTCACATTGGTTTTATTCTTTGGAAGGATCAATTTAATATTTTGATTATTTGGTACCGACCAATCCGTATTGCCGATCATGTATTGAAAAATATCCACCAGTACCATTTGTTTGCTGTCGGTTGTTGCAGTATTCAATTGCATATTGTTGAGCTCCTTGCAACTGTTTCTCTTGGCCATAGCGTCTACATCTTCAATAAAAAAAGCATATTGGGAATTTGTCTTTTTTTTGCCATCGCTATCTTCATAAGTCATATACAGCAACCGAACCCGAAAACTTTTATTTGTTAACAGATTGAACATTTTATAGATCAAATATTCTTTCAGGACTAATTGTTCATCATTAAAACCGCCTCTACAGCTGTTTACAAGTTTTAAACTTTTAAGCGATTTTAGTTTTGGTGAAGTGGGTGTGTTGAAATTAATTCTAAGCGGAGGAAGATTACATACTTTTCTTCTCATAACGCCCCTGGCATTTACACTGATCTCTTCTGAGATAGAAGTCCCACCCGGCATCGACACGGTGAATATAGCTTTCTGCTCATCAGATTTTACTTTTTCTCTTATGAGGTCCCGTAAGTCGGTGGAAAGCGTGACATATAAAACAGAATCGTCAATAAAAAATTTTTTGGCATCAAAAGCTTTTTGGCCAAATACCGGCTGGGTAACTGTTACCAGAAACATCATTGCTATCCTGAAAATCATATACATGTGACGGTTAAAGGGCGTTTAAATTCAGTCATAAAATACAACAGTTTTTCCGGTATTCATAATCTAATTAAAGGAGAACTGATGAAATGTCCTGCTATTGTATAACTTCCTCAATAACTTTTCCAATATTGCCATTTGGCATTTGAATTTTTAACATCGCAGATATGGTAGGAGCTATGTCTGTCATTTGAATCTCCCGGTACGACTTGCCCGGTTTAATGTTCCAGCCATACCAAACCAACGGAATATGGGCATCATAGGCATTCCAAAGGCCGTGTGTGGTTCCGCCGGTTTCAAAATTATCAAGCCATTGGGGTAAATAGATCAATTGTATATCTCCACTCCGGGAAGGGTAATAACCATTGATGATCCTTGTTTTGATTGGTTCAGGTAAAGGTATCTTTTCCAATTCAGCCAATGCAAAAGCCCTCGATATACCTGGTTGCTTTAAAACAGAATTGATGATCGAATTATTAATTTGATGTGCATCTAATTTTAAAGTGCTGATCAACTGATGATTTATGAATACCTGGTAGTTACTAACGTCAACAACTAAATTATCAGTACCAAATTTCTCTTTTAAAGACGCATTTAAATCATCATAGATCTTTTGCGTACTCACATTACCGGCAGGTATATTGTTTTCTTTTAAAAAACCCGGTACGTGGGCTGCTCCATGATCTGAGGAAAAAAACAACAGGTATTGATTCCTTCCTACTTTTTCGTCTAAGAAATCTAAAAAACTGCCCAGTTCTTTATCCAGTCTTAAAAACCCATCTTCAGCCTCAATTGAGTTTGGGCCAAAAGAGTGGCCAATATAATCGGGCGAAGAAAAACTTATAGCCAGTAAATCGGTTATGCTGTCCTGTCCCATTTGCTCGGCAACCAGCAGTGCTTTAGCCATTTCAATAGTGAAACTGTTCCCAAACGGAGTGGCGGAAATATGGCTATAACTTCTGCTAATATATTTTTTTAAATCGTAGGGAAAATGTGTGCCGGTTCCGAAAGTATTGTTTTCATATTGTTTGATATCAGAGGTGCTTTGCACATACGTGCTTATTGGATATAAAGTGCTCCACCCCTGGTTATAATAAAAGTCAGCTAATTTTTTAGCATTAAAATCTTTAACCCATTTGGGTAAGGCACTCATATAATAATCGGAGCTGATCCAATCACCTGTTTTATTATCATACCAATAGGCTGCATTGGCGCTATGGCCAGCAGGTAAAATTCCGCCACGGTCTTTTAATGCTATTCCAAAAACCTTGCTCTTAAAATTTGTTGCCAGTTTTAATTCGTCGCCTATTGTTGTAGTTAATAAATTCCGGGGACTCATTTTGCCCTGTTCCGTATCGCTTCCAATTGTTTTTACTGTTTCATCCTGTGTGCAATATATTGATTTGTTTAGCTGACTATCCCACCAGCCATTTCCGGTTATACCATTTATTGCAGGTACAGATCCTGTATAAATACTGGCATGGCCGCATGCGGTTACTGTTGGTGCGTAAGGAATGAATGTATTTTCACAGGCAAATCCCCGGTTTAATAATCTTTTGAAGCCTCCGTTTTCTTCATAACGGTCGTAATAGCGATATAGGTAGTCCCAGCGCATTTGGTCAACAACAATGCCAACAACCAGTTTTGGCCTTTGCACAGTTGTTTGTCCAAATGCATTAAGGAAGAAGAACATTGTTGCAAAAAGAAAGAGTGACTTATGCATAAAAATGCTTTTACCAAATA
>JBBKXU010000222.1:0-4922 GCA_037969645.1 Ferruginibacter sp.
ATTGCTTTCATATTGATTAGTTTAAGTGGTTAAAAACATATAGACATGAAACTTATTTAAAACGCTGCTTATATAAATGTTATGGCAAACAAAAAATACATTCAACTGCAATTTGTAGATACTGCTGAAGGGCAAAACGACCAATTGGTTGCTTTACTGGCCGATATTGGATATACAGGTTTTGAAGAAATCGAAAATTCACTGATAGCCTGTATAGCCGAAGAAGCATTTAATGATAATGAACTGGATGCAGTTTTAAAAATTATTCCGGCGTCTTTTATAAAATCAGTAATTGAAGAAGAAAACTGGAACGCTGTGTGGGAGAGTAGCTTTGAGCCGATTGTGGTTGGCGATTTCGTTGCCATCAGGGCTGATTTTCATCAACCCATACAAAAGGTAAAACATGAAATAATCATCACCCCAAAAATGAGTTTTGGTACGGGGCACCATGCAACTACTTATATGATGATAGCGCAAATGGAATCGCTCAGTTTTGCAAATAAAACGGTTGTTGATTTTGGCACCGGCACTGCAGTTTTAGCCATCCTGGCCGAAAAAATGGGAGCCATTGCTGTTGATGCTATTGATTACGATGAATGGAGTATTGAAAATTCAATTGAAAACGCAGCAGCAAATAACTGCAGCAAGATTAATTTAATTAAGGCCGAAACTATTGCTGCTGCTGTGCCGTACGATATCATTCTGGCCAATATCAACCTGCATGTAATTATGGCTAACCTTACAGCAATAAAAACAGTAAGTAAAAAAGGTACGGTGATATTGTTTAGCGGGTTTATGAAAGCTGATGAAACGACTATTTCAATAGCGTTAATTGAAGCAGGAATTACACCGCAAAAAACATTACAAAAAGGCGATTGGATTAGTATGCTTGCCATTGTTGAATAGGTAATTATTAAATACTTAAAATTTTAATAAACAGGCGTTTATGTACCTTATTAACATGATATGGTCACGCTTTAATTTAATAGTCAGATAACCGGCGAATTTTCGTTACTTTTGACGTCTTCAACTCAAGCAAAGGAAACAAATGAAAGAACTCGTTCTCATTATTGTATCATATTTGATTGGCTCTATTCCTACAGCTTTAATGGTAAGCAAACGTTTTTTCGGCATCGATATTCGTGACTATGGCAGTGGTAATATGGGTGCTACCAACACTTTTAGGGTATTGGGCTCACGTTATGGCACTATGGTTATGGTGTTTGATATTTTGAAGGGAATGGCTGCGGTGATGCTCTATAATTTTCTTCCTTTTTATTTAAGTCATGAGTTAGAAAGAACAAATTTGATGCTTGGCCTTGGTTTGGCTGCAGTTGCCGGACATGTTTTCCCCATTTTTGCCGATTTCCGCGGTGGAAAAGGCGTTGCTACATTACTGGGAATGGTTCTGGCCATTCAGCCCGTTATAGCTGTAAGTTGTATTGGTATTTTTGCATTGGTGCTTTATTTAACCCGATATGTTTCTTTGAGTTCAATTTTAGCAGCAGTTGCATTGCCTATTTGCGTATTGTGGATATGGAATGAAAATGAATTTTACTACCGGGGATTTGCATTGGTAGTAGCGCTATTGGTAATTGTAACACATCAAAAAAACATTGGCCGTATTTTACGTGGTGTCGAAAGTCGTATCCCAATTCTGAAGCATCGGGACAGAAGAAAATCACGCCAAAATCAGGATTAATTTTTACATTTACAGTCTCCTCATCTCAAATAAATCAATAATAGTTCGTATATTCTGTACGATCTTAATTATTGGTACGCCAATTGATATGTAAAGTTTATAAAACTCAAACTAAATGAAAAAAATTATTCTCTTATTTGTCACTGTATCATTTTTCGTAGCATGCAGCACAAATTCAATTACTGGCCGCAACCAACTGGCTTTATTTTCTGAAGCTACTTTGCAGCAGCAATCCATAATCCAGTACCAGTCCTTTCTATCTGAAAACAAGGTAATTAAAAGCTCAGCCAACAAAGATGCTGAAATGGTACAGCGGGTGGGTTTAAGAATATCAAGAGCTATCACAGATTATTATACGCAAAAAGGACTGGCTGCCGAACTAAATGGATACAAATGGGAATTCAACCTTATAGATTCAAAAGAAGTAAATGCTTGGGCTATGCCCGGCGGTAAAGTAGTGATTTACACCGGACTGCTGGCTATTACACAAAATGAGGCCGCTTTAGCCGTTGTAATGGGCCACGAAATTACCCATGCGGTTGCTCATCATGGCAACGAAAGGATGAGCCAGGGCGCACTTGCCCAGGGATTGGAAATTGTAGGAAATATTGCAACCGCTAATAACCCTAAATACAACGATTTGTTTAACAATATTTTTGCCCCTGGCGCACAGATAGCTTTTCTATTACCAAATTCCCGTAACCAGGAACTGGAAGCAGATCGTTACGGTTTAAATTTTGCTGCCATGGCGGGCTACAACCCTCGGGAAGCTATTCCTTTCTGGCAACGGATGGCAGCAGCATCAAATGGACAAAAGCCTCCAGAGTTTTTATCAACGCATCCGTCCGACGACAACCGCATAGCCAAGCTGGAAAGCTACATGGATGAGGCCTTAAGTTACTATAAACCAGCCGGCGGAAAATAATATCAAACATAATTTTAAAAGAAAACTCCATATTTCATGGAGTTTTTTTTGCGTAAAACTTTTATCTGCCAAACAAAATGTTTAAATTTAGGGACTGAAACAGTATAAAAACTGTAACAAACCTTACCAAAACCTGTTATCTGCTAAACTTAAAAAAGCTACGCTATGTGGCAAATGTTTAAAAAGTACTTCATGATCCTTTTTTAACCATTAATACTAACTATGCCTGCTCAAACATTGCTGGAAAAATTACAATTAAAAGAAGAGAGAAATCTGTTGATACAGGGTTTGCCATCTTCCATCGAAAAACAATTTGTAAAACTTACTTTCTCAAAAAGTGTTACACCATTACTAAAAAAACGTAAAATAGATTTTGCACTGGTATTTGCAGTAAATCAGAAACAACTGGCCGGTATTTTGAATGATGTGGTTCCGTCGCTTAATACGGATGCTAAATTTTGGATAGCTTATCCCAAACTTACATCCAAAATCGCC
Organism: Ferruginibacter sp.; assembly: GCA_037969645.1. Classification (GTDB taxonomy): domain Bacteria; phylum Bacteroidota; class Bacteroidia; order Chitinophagales; family Chitinophagaceae; genus Ferruginibacter. The sequence continues at coordinate 3,123 of JBBKXU010000222.1, forward strand.
AGCGATTTATCAAGAGATAAAAACTGGGATTTTGTATCAGACTATGGCTTTGAAGCCGTGAGGATGGTAGCGTTGGATAATGTGTGGAGCGCCGGCAGGTTTAAAAAACCCGATACAGAAGCAGGAAAAAATAAAGATTTCAGCAGCGCCAATCCGGCACCCGGTGTTGATTATAAGAAACGTACTATAGCTATACCTGAAGAATTACAGAAATTGTTTAACAAGAATAAAAAAGCAGCATCCTTCTTTGATACCCTGGCTTTCACCAACCGCCGGGAATATATAGAGTGGATAGTAAGTGCTAAAAGAGTTGAAACCAAACAAAAACGCCTGATAACAACCATGGAAAAATTAACCGCAGGTAAGAAAAACTTTAATGAAAAATAAAAAGCACCTTGTTGTATTATCCGGTGCAGGTATAAGCGCTGAAAGCGGTTTAAAAACATTCAGAGACGATGATGGTTTGTGGAACGGGTACGATGTGTATGAAGTAGCTACGCCCGAAGGCTTTAGAAAAAATCCTCAACTGGTTTTAGACTTTTATAATGCCCGCCGCAAAGATGTGGCGGCGGCGTTGCCTAATGATGCACATACAGGTTTGGCTGAGCTGGAAAACGATTTTAAAGTAACTATCATTACCCAAAATATTGATGACCTGCACGAAAGGGCTGGCTCCACAAATGTGCTGCACCTGCATGGCGAAATTTTTAAAATGCGTAGTGTGGCGGATGAGGATACTTATTTCGAAATACGTGGCGATATTCATCTGGGCGATGGGGCGGCAGACGGGGCTCAGCTGCGTCCGCATATAGTTTGGTTTGGCGAAGCAGTACCCATGATGGAGATAGCATCAGCCCTGTTACATGATTGTGATTATTTTGCCGTGGTGGGTACATCACTGCAGGTTTACCCGGCAGCATCCTTACTGTATTATGCACCTGATGAAATACCTAAATTCATTATTGATAAAAAAATACCCGCAACAGAAAAACAAAGCAACCTGCACATTATTGAAATGCCGGCAACAGCGGGTGTGAAGGAGCTAAAAAGAATTTTATTGGCTGGTTGATTTACCATTAATGTTTTTTTGTGCCACAGAGATTCACGGAGGAGCAAAGTTGCACAAAGATTATGGCAATTCTAAAATAAATACTCCTGCAAAAAATCTTTTGCTTTGCTAACCTTAATAACAGAGAAATAAAAATCGCTGGTATCTTCCGTTACAATCACATCGCATTTATTATTGGCTGCGGCGTAATATTCAATACCATCTTCAAAATCGTTTACCTGCGGATTTTCTAAAGCTTGTAACACTTCATTTTTACTTACTTCGGCAATTGATATTTTTTGAGAGAGTAACTTGATTTTTTGTTTGGCAACCTGAGTGCCGCTTTTCTTTTCGGCAAAGTAGAATGCAATCGCCAAACAAACAGGGGATGTGTACACCGTAAATTTTTTATTATCGGCCAAACTAACAATACGTGCCGCATAGGTAAACAAAGGGTACTCTTTATTTAATACTGAAACCAGAATATTTGCATCTAAAAATATCCTCATTTTTTGTTTTTAAAATATTCGGCCTTTAAGTCTTTATTTTTCTTTGCTTTGGTTTGATATTCTACTTCACCATCAGAAACAATACTTACCCAATCTGAAATGGGCAAATCTTCTAAAGATTGATAATTGTTACTGGTAACTTTATTCAATAGGAATTCGGTAAGCCGGGAGAGGCTTATATTGTTATTTTCGGCATAGCGTTTGGCCCTGTTAATAACGTTTTCATCAAAGCTTAATGTGATC
>JBBKXU010000223.1:0-7879 GCA_037969645.1 Ferruginibacter sp.
ATTTTTTCTGTACCTACTGCTTTCCATCCACAGGTAGCAATGCCTTTTATCTCTACTTTAGTTTCATCCAATGCAATACATACCATGGCATGACTACTATCTTTTCCGTTGGTAAAAACAAAAGTGTCCTTAAATGCATAATCATCCCCTGCTCCACCACCATAAGCATTTACTTGTTTGCCGGCAACATCTTCAATACCACGCAAAATCTCTTCCCCATCTGCACCCGAATTGCTGGTGCCAATTAGAAACGCAGGTGTTGCATATTTAGCTTTGGCTTTATGTGCAATGCCGGTTGACACTTCCCTGTAATTTTTTACAGGATATTCTTCAAAATAAATTTCAAAATTTTCTTTTTTCATGTCGAGTAAGAGAATTGCTGCTGAACCTTTTTCCGGTTCTTCATCAGTAAACTCGCCATTCGTTGTGCAGCCAAAGACAGCAATATTTTCTGAATCTAACATTGCAGTAATGGCTGTTCGATCCAACGCTAAAGAAATAAAGCATATGGCAAGGGTGGGTTTAAAGCTATCAGCCATGCTTTTTTCTAAAGCTGCTTTTATTTCTTCTGTTGATTTTCCTTTGATTGATTTTGCTTGCATGGGTTTATTATTTTTAGTGGGTTATGTTCGTACGATGGTGCATTAAGTATGTTTGATTTAATGATATTCCATAACGCAAGGATTTACAAAAATTAAATTTTAATTTAGCTTTTTGTGAAATATTGGAATCAAATGCTATGATTTATTTTTAACCAGACTCTGTAAGTAGGACTCTTTAATATGTTGCTTGTTTTCATTGCAATAACTGGTGAAATATTTATGCGCTGCAAGAAAATCAATTTCTGTTGTATCCCATACTTCTTTTGTCAACTGCGGATTTAAAGCGCTAAGTTCTTTATACAGGTTGTAAGCCATCTCAGCTGCATTTTCGGTACCCAGGTATTCCAGATCAGCATCTGCAATTATTTCTTCCAGTTTATTTTTTGGCTGCTGCGGAATTTTTGTTGCCATAATCATACTGCAGATTTTTTCTACATCATCAGTTGTGTACCCATATTCCGGTAAGTATTGCCGGGCAAGCGTACAGCTTTCTTCTTCATGATCTTTATAGGAATTGGTATAACCGGTATCATGCCATAGGGCGGCAACGGCTAAAAGCTCTAATTCTTTTTCTGTGCAATGTTCCTGCTTGCCAATTTCAACAGTTTTATCAATTACGTACAAAGTATGTTCGTAATTATGGTAATAATAATTAGCCGGAATTTGGGTCTTCAATAAATTGATGACAAAATCATTCATTTGTTGATCAATGTGCATGTGCCTTTGCTTTTAATATTCCGCCGCTTGCTTCTTTAATAGTTTGTACGTATACGAATGCTTTGGGATCAATCTGCATAATGGCATCCTGAATCTGCTTTATCTCGAGCCTTGTTACAATAGTTACTATAATCTCACAATCTGTTTTGGTTTCAAAGCTATCAGGCAGGTAGCCTCTTTCGCCTTTGTAAACTGTAATACCTTTGCCGAGTTCATTTACCAGCAAACTTTTTATCTCTTCTTGCTGAGCCGATACAATGTTCATAGCCGTAAACTCTTCAATACCATCTACCACGTAGTTGGTGGCACGGGTTGCTGTAAAATAAGTGATGATGGAATACATGGCGGTTTCTATACCAAATTGCAAAGCAGCAATGGCAAAGATGACGCAGTTAATTAGCATAATTATTTCACTGTTAGAAAAACCAACTTTACGTCGGGTGAAAACAGCAATTACTTCGGCACCATCAATTACGCCACCGCCTCTTATTACTAAACCAACACCCGAGCCCATTAAAATACCTCCGAAGATGGCTATTAATAATTTATCTGTGGTGATGGGATTGATATCAATGAAAAACAAACCTATTGCCAGAAATAATACAGCAATACTGGTTTGTACAGCAAATGTTTTTCCGATATTACGATAACCCAGATAAACGAAAACCAGGTTGAGTGCTATTACCAGTATGCTTATGTTGAAATGAAATATTTCGTGGAGTAATATGGCGACGCCGGTAACGCCGCCGTCGAGGAAGCGGTTGGGGATCATAAAGCCTTTCATGGCTAATACCGCTAAGCCTGTACCGCATAATATGAACAGCAGGTGTTTTATGCTCAATACATGTTTCCAGTCGACCCGGTCGCTTTTATACTTTTTGGCCATTTATAAAGCAGTTGTTTAAGGTTACTAATATACCACTATTTTCATAATATGCAGGTATTCAGTTTTTTATGATTTTTTGATATAATTAAAATCGCTGTAAATCAATTGCAATCTGGTTAAATAGTCACTGCTCCTCAATACAAATATTGGAAAAATCAGGGCTTTTTTTTATTTATTCAAACTTTACTTAAAATTTCTCCCTTCCGGATAAATCTTTTTATGCCCATCTTTAAGTGATTGCGATTTTTTATCTAATCCCGGCGGTAAAGATTTTTCATCGGGATAAGCCAGTGTTAATACAGGCAGTTCTTCTTTATTAGTAGCCGTAAGGGTTTTTAACAGGGCCGAAAAATTAAAACAACGTTGTACAATAACATGTATTACTTCGCCTTCAATCTGTAATTTACCTTCCACCATTATCAGCCTTGATTGAATAATTTCTTTGCGATATTTTTCAAAGAGTTTTTCAAAAACAACCAGGTTGGCAAAACCTGTTTCATCTTCTATAGTCATAAAACAAATTCCGGCTGCTGTGCCCGGCCTTTGGCGTACTAAAACCAGGCCGGCAACTTTTACAGGTGCTCCATCTTTAAGCGTTGCCAATTTTTCAGTAGTTGTAATATTCAACTGATCCAGCTTTTCTCTTACAAAACTTACCGGATGCGCTTTTAAAGAAAGCGCCGTGGCAGCATAGTCATGCACCACATGTTCGGATGTTCTCATTACGGGCAAAGCAATATTTTCTTCTTTGGCATCCGCTGCGGGCTGACCGCTGAACATAGCAACAGGCCTGTCTTTGGTAGATACTTCCCATAGCGCTTCACGCCTGTCGAACCCGATGGAACGAAACGCATCTGCATCGGCCAGTTTTTCTAAAGCTGCTTCGCTGAGGACAATATCACGCAGCTGATTAATGTTGCTGTAACTTTTTTTTCTGTTAGATATAAGTATATTTATATCGTCCTGCTTTAATCCTTTTACCTGCCGGAAACCAAGTCGCAGCACATAAAACTTTCCCGACATTTCTTCCAGCTTATTATCCCAATCAGAATAATTAATATCAACAGGTTTAACTTCAACGCCATGTTTTTTTGCATCGCTTATAAGTTGCGCAGGTTGATAAAAACCCATGGGCATACTGTTGAGCAGGGCGGCAGCAAATACATCGGGGTAATACCATTTAAGCCAGGAAGAAATATATACCAACAAAGCAAAACTGGCAGCATGACTTTCAGGAAAACCATAACTGCCAAAACCTTCCAGTTGTTTAAAAACACGGTGAGCGTACTCCATCGAGTAGCCGTTTTTCATCATGCCTGCCGTAAGCTTTTCTTTGTACTGCGTTACCAGGCCCTTTGCTTTAAAAGTGGCCATGCTGCGCCGTAAACCATCTGCTTCGGCGGGGGTAAAACCTGCTGCAACAATAGCAATTTTCATGGCTTGTTCCTGAAAGAGTGGTACGCCAAGTGTGCGGCCCAGTATGTCTTCGAGTTCTTTCGATGGATATTCAACAGGCTCTTCTCCATTTCGGCGACGTAAATACGGATGCACCATATCTCCCTGAATAGGACCGGGCCTTACTATGGCCACTTCAATTACGAGGTCATAAAAAGTACGTGGTTTTAATCTTGGTAACATACTTTGCTGCGCTCTGCTTTCAATTTGAAATACACCAATTGTATCTGCGTGACAAATCATTTCATAAACCGCCGGGTCGTCTTGCGGAATATTGGCCAAGGTTAAATGTGGGCCATAATGTGCTTTTACCAAATCAAAAGCTTTGCGAATGCAGGTGAGCATGCCAAGTGCCAGCACATCAATCTTCATAAAACCGAGTGCGTCAATATCGTCCTTGTTCCATTCAATGCATGTGCGGTCTTCCATTCTGGCATTGAGGATGGGAACCAGGTTGCTTAGTTTATCACGTGTAATTACAAAACCGCCCGTATGCTGTCCAAGCTGGCGTGGAAAACCCATGAACTCTTTTGTAAGTTGTAATACTTTACGGAGATGCAGGTCACCGGGGTTCATGCCTTGCTCAGCAAGGGTTTCGCCATCAAACCAATCATCTGTGTATTGCCAGATTGTTCCTGATAAACGATTGATGGTATCAACAGATAATCCCATGGCTTTACCAACATCTCTTATAGCACCTTTTTGATGTTGCTGTGTAACAGTTGCAACAATAGCAGCACGGTCACGCCCATATTTTTTATAGATGTATTGAATAACTTCTTCCCGGCGCTCATGTTCAAAATCCACATCAATATCGGGAGGTTCGTTACGGGCTGAAGAAATAAAACGTTCAAATAATAAATCGAATTTTGTGGGGTCAACCGATGTAATACCAAGACAATAACAAACTGTGGAGTTAGCAGCAGAACCACGGCCCTGGCATAGAATATTTTGCTCTCTTGCATAACGCACAATATCATGTACGGTGAGAAAATAAGCAGCATAGTTCATCTCTTCAATAAACTTCAATTCATAATTAATAGCCTTAATCGTCTTTTGGGGGAGCTCGTTTCCATATCGTTCTTTAGCGCCTTGCCATGCTAAGAAGCTAAGCTCTTCCTGCGGGGTTCGGCCTTCCGTAGTTATCTCTTCTGGGTATTCGTATTTTAATTCATCCAGTGAGAAAGAGCAGGCGGCTTCAATTTCCTGCGTATGTGCAACGGCATCTGGATATTGCCGGAACAATCGAAATATTTCATCCTTTGGCTTCAGGTATCTTTCTGCATTGGCATGTAAAAGATAGCCTGCATTGTAAATAGTACATTTTTCACGAACGCAAGTTACAATATCCTGCAGTTCTCTTCTTTCCGGCAGGTGATAATGCACATCATTGGTTGCAACCAATTGTATATTAAGTTGAACCGATATTTGAGTTAGCTGAAATAAATATTTACTATCGTTACCATCATAACGGCGAGATGCTGCGATATACAGATTGGTTCCAAAATTTGAACGGTATTCTTTTAGAGCTTCAGCAAAGGATGTTTCAAAATTGAACAATTCATTTAATTCAGCTGGAGGTAAAACAATCATTTTCATTTCTGCTGCAAACTGATAAACATCTTTTTTATATAAATGACAATCACCTTTTTCTGCACGGCGGTTTCCGGTGGTAAGTAAATTACAAAGTTGTGCATAGGCATTAAGGTTGGTGGGATAAGCTAACAGACTCAAGCCATCCAATAGATCTAAACGGCAACCAACAATAATTCGGATGTCGGCTTTTTTTGCAGCAGTATGTGCCCTAACAATACCCGCCAGACTGTTTCGGTCAGTTATAGCGATGGCTTTATAACCCAATGCCGCAGCCTGCTCTGCCAGTTCTTCGGGATGCGAAGCTCCACGCAGAAAACTGAAATTGCTGGTGACCTGTAGTTCTGTATAATTCATAACCTCCTTTCTTTTATGCAAAAAATCCATGAATAAACCATTGGTAAGATTTAGTTGTATCGTAATGTCCCAGCCTGAAAAGCCAGTACCGATTCCCTTCTTCATCCTCTACCCAATAATAATCACGGTGTTGTCCCTGTTGCAGCCACCATTCCTGCTCTATACGTTCGGGACCATCCGCTTTAATTATTTTATGTAAGGTACCTTTGTAACGGAAAAGCATGGGCGGATAATCGGGGATAGGTGCTGTTACTTCTATGGGTTGGGGTTTCCATAAAATTTGCAATGGTCTTGGCCTGCCGGTTTTCCAGTTGGTTTGTGCTGATTCATGTATTGAAGCGGCAAGTTTGTAGGAGCGTTCGGGCCAGTAATGTTCGGCAGGTACATAACGATTAATAGCACTGGCGCCGGTTCTTCCGGCTATTCTGTCAAGTAGTTCTGATAAAGCAGTATTATTCAATCCGCCTTCCTGCTCCCATAATTTTTCCTGTTTTGCATCCAGTTCTTCAAGCTGTAAAGCATCCATTGTAAATAATTCAATTCCCAGTGCAGGTTCTATAGATTCTATTCTTATTTCAAATAATTTAAAAAGATGTTTGGCATTAGAGGAAGGCCTGTTGGTTCCAATTTCAATTTGTTCAATCTTACCATCTATGCGATAGCATTTTAACACTGCCTTACGAAGTCCTTTTTCTTCTTTTAAAAGTCGAAGGCATAAATTTTTCAATAGGCGTTCAAGCGCTATTTCAATTCCTTTTGCTGTTACAATAGGTTCTAGGCAAGGCAGGCGTTCCTGAAAAAGCTGAAGCGGAATTAATGGAATTATTGCTTCTTCTTCTTGTCCCAATGCCTTATCCAGCTGCGTCAGTATTTGTGTGCCAAATCGCCGACGTAAAGCAGGACGGGGCATGTTTATAAAACTGCTGATTTGCCGTAGGCCGAGTTTTTCAAGCCGTTCTGCTGTTTCAGGTTCAAGCCTCAGTGATATTGGTTGTAAGGATAGAAGTGCTGATGTTTGTTGACCTGATTCAATTATCCTATCAGCTTTTGTAAATCTTGCAACAGCCCATGCGGTACCGATAGTATCAGCAATGGCGATCCTGACATCATATCCAAATTGTGTAAAACGATTTTGAATTTCTGCCAGATATTTTTTTTCTCCTCCCCAAAGATGGGCGCAACCGGTAATATCGAGTATCAAGCCATCAGGCGCATCAATGGCCACGGCAGGTGTAAAACGTATGCACCATTCGGCAAGGCCGGTAAGTAGTTTGTTTGAAAGTTGGGGTTGGTCATCAAAAACCTGTAGTGATGGAATGATGGCCCGGGCATCTGCTACTGCTGTGTCTGTATCAATGCCCTGAGCCAGCGATAAAGCATTGGTTGTTGTTACAACCATGCGCCCATGTACCGGAGAAGCCAAAACAAAAGCAGTTGCCGCAAGATGAGGCTGACGGCGGGCAAACCAATCTGTTTTTAAATAACGAAACCATATCGACATATAACGGCGGGCCATATCATCCTGTTTTCTTTTGTGGTACAGCAATGATTTTTGTAATTGCCGAAATATGCCTGAACCTGCCTGCCACCCATTCTACCTGCCAGTTACCAGGCCTGCCGTTTCTTACTTTAAGTAAACTAACATTCCAGCGTGGATAACCAACTCCGGGCATATCTCCTGCCAAGGCAGATGGCAGCGAACTTATTTGCCAGCGGGTAATACAGGCTGTGGTATTATGCGCCCGTAGATTGTTCTGCAAAATAAAACCTGTTACCCGGCTTTGTTCAACAGCTAATTGTAATCTTCTTGACGCAAGAAAACTTAGTTGTTTTACTTCGGCTATAACTGCTGCCAGTCCAGAACATTTAAGTGCTTCTTCCATTGCCCATAAAATTTCTTTTTCATTATTGAGTTTTATAAAAATTATTTTATCGGCTGTAATACCAAAAGATTTTAGTGCTGGCGGGAAAATAGTTTGGGAAGAACTTATCCAGATGGCGGCGCCTTTTTTTTGCATTAAAGCGGAAAGGATGCCCGAAATAAAACCGAATGTGGATGCTTTCTCTTCTGCAGATGCAGAAATGAATTCATGCACAGCGCCCAACGGAAATTCGGCATTAGGAAACGCTTTTTTTATGGGACCCAAACCAATATCAGCAACAGCATTTTTTGATGTAGTTTTAAATCCTTGTAAAGGCATAATTTCCTTTTGCAGGCGGGTAATGATATCTGATTTTGATGTGACCATGCTTGTAGATGAGCTGAAAT
>JBBKXU010000224.1:0-9698 GCA_037969645.1 Ferruginibacter sp.
AAATAAAAAGAACTACGACCCACGTGTTTGGTTACGTAAAGGTGAAGAGAGTTTTATTAAAAGATTAGAAGTAGCTTTTGAAGACTTAAATTGCATTAACAGAAACGCCTGATTTTAAAGACACACAGTATTGGATTTTTAAAGATTCCCATAATACTGTTTAACCAAAACAAGAAATATTATCCATATGCGACAGGAAGAAGATTTTGATGCCAATCTGGCTGGTGAAGGAAGTTCTGCGGAGGATCAGCTAAAAGCCACTTGGTTTAAGCGGATGAAAAAGGGTATCCTTACCTCTACCAAAGATAAAAAAGATGCCCCGGAAGGACTTTGGGCTAAATGCCCTTCCTGCAAATACACCTGTACCGCTGCTGAGTTGGGCGAAAACAAATTTGTTTGCGCCAAATGCGAATACCACCACCGAATTGGTAGCCAGCAGTATTTTCAGATATTATTTGATGAAAGCCGGTTTACCGAACTTTTTGGCAATATCTGATCAAAAGACCACCTAAATTTTGTTGACCTGAAGCCTTATAGCGAACGTTTAGAAGAAACCTATGCCAAAACAGGCATTCACGATTCTATGACCGTTGCTCATGGCAAGATTTTGGAAAACGACCTGGTGATAGCCTGCATGGATTTTGAATTTATTGGCGGCAGTTTGGGTAGTGTAATGGGGGAAAAGATAAGCCGTGCCTGCGATTATTGTATGGAGCACAATATACCGTTCATGATCATTAATAAAAGCGGCGGCGCCCGAATGATGGAAAGTGCTTTTTCATTGATGCAACTGGCTAAAACCTCTGGTAAACTATCTCAACTAAGCGATAAAAAGATTCCCTATATCTCACTTTGTACCGACCCTACTTTTGGCGGTACCACAGCCTCATTTGCCATGCTTGGCGATGTAATTTGTGCCGAACCCGATGCCCTTATTGGCTTTGCCGGTCCTCGTGTTATTAAAGAAACTATTAAAAGAGACCTGCCCGAAGGTTTTCAACGCAGCGAATTCCTGTTAGAACATGGATTTTTAGACTTTATCGTTCACCGCAAGGATTTAAGGGAAAAATTGGGTAACTTGTTAGTTCTTTTTAAAGGATAAGATTACTGCAGAGAAAATTATTGGGGCAACAGGAACACTGCAGTCATAATCATTGTTTACACTATGCTGCTGAAAAAACTTCCCATATTTTTCTTTTTTATTTTGATGGTGGCTGGAGGTGAATTATCTGCACAAACAGGTTGTACTACATTGGGGCAAAACCCCTCTACCGCTTTTCCGGTTTGCGGCACAGCCGTTTTTCAGCAGGACAGTGTGCCTATTTGCCGGTCGGGTAGCTTGTACGTTCCCGGTTGTTCAATAGGCCTGGATGATACTACCTATCAGAATCGAAATCCCTTTTGGTACAAGTTTACCTGCTTTGTAGCCGGAACATTGAGTTTTGTTATTATCCCCAACCAACCAGATGAAGATTACGACTGGCAATTGTACGATGTTACCGGCCATAATCCAGATGATGTGTATACTGATACCTCACTCATTGTAAGCGGTAATTGGGCCGGCACTTACGATTCTACAGGTGCGAATGCAACCGGTGTAAACTTTATTCACTGTGCTTCTGACCCCTCGGCAGGAGCGCCCACTTTTGCACTCAGTCCCAATCTTATACAGGGGCATAATTACCTATTACTTATCAGTCATTTTACAGATACTGAACAAGGCTATTCCCTCTCTTTTGGAGGTGGTACGGCGGTTATTACCGATACTTTACCACCGCACATGAATACCGCCAGCCGTGCAACCTGCGATGGCACCAAAATACTCGTAAAGCTTAATAAACGCATGAAATGCAGCAGCCTTGCTGCCAATGGCTCCGATTTTATCATCAGCCCTGCCCCGGTAAGTATTATTAGCGCTGTTGGTTTTGGCTGCGGTAATGCTTTTGATATGGACTCGGTGTTGCTGACTTTTAGCGCTCCCCTGCCTTTTGGCAATTACAATTTAATTGCACAGAACGGTATTGATGCCAATACACTCCTGGATCTTTGTAATAATGATGTGCCACCAGGCGAATCTATTCCCTTTCAGGTATTGTCGCCGCTGCCGGTTCCGTTTGATAGCCTTACCAATAACAAATGCAGTACCGATTCGCTGGTACTTGTCTTCCCCGACGATATTAAATGCAGCTCGGTAGCGCCAGATGGCAGCGATTTTTTTGTAGCCGGAACTTACCCCGTAAATATTACCAATGCTAGTCCGGTTAACTGTGTGCGTGGCTTAACTCGTCGCATAATAGTTCGTTTCAACAGTACTTTAATACAGCCCGGCAATTTTCAAATTGTATTGCAAGTTGGCAGCGATGGCAATACTTTGCTGAGCGAATGCGATACACCTTCGGTTGCTGGATCTGTCATTCCATTCAGGGTTTTACCTAAGCCCGTAGCCGATTTTGGCTTCCCTGCTTCGGTTTGTTTGCCCAACGGCCAGGTTTTATTTGCAAACCGCTCATCTATTTCTGATGGGTATGAAAATACGTTTAAATACCGCTGGAATTTTGGTGACATACCCAGTGGGCCAAATAACTTCTCTACCCTTAAAACGCCTTCGCATGTTTATAACAATACCGGCCCCTTTAATGTAAACCTTAGGGTTACCAGTAATGGCGGCTGTGTGCATGATACCAGCTTTCTGGTAAATACCATTCATCCACAACCCAAAGCCAATTTTGGTTTAAGTAAAGATGATATCTGTCTGGGCGATGCTGTGTTTTTAACCGACTCAACAAACGCCATGGATGGCTTCACCACGCAATGGTTCTGGGATATGGGCGACGGCTCTACCAGAAACAGCCGCAACGTGCTATACATTTACGCAGCCGATGAGCCTTATAATATAAGCCTGTACACGGTTAACAACCATGGCTGTACAAGTGATGTAAAGATTAAAACAATAACGGTACATCCCTATCCCACCGTTGATGCCGGGCCCGACATGGTGATGCTGGAAGGCGGCACTAAGACTATACAGGCACTTGCCACAGGCAACAACCTGCAGTATTTATGGACACCATCGCAATACCTTAACGACCCCACACTGCTTAAACCAAAAGTGGTGGAACCTAAATTTGATGTTTTATACACGCTTATCGTGACAGCACCAGGCGGCTGTACAAAAACAGATGATATGTTTGTTGATGTACTTAAAATACCAAGGATACCCAATACCTTCTCCCCCAATGGCGATGGTATTAATGATTTTTGGGAAATACAATATTTAGACGAGTACAAAAAAAATCACACACAGGTATTTACCCGTGCTGGTCAGAAAGTGTTTGAAAGCTTTGGCCCCTACAAAGCCTGGGATGGCAGTTTTAAAGGCAAATCACTGCCCATGGATACCTACTACTACATAATTGAACCAGGAAGCGGCAGAGAGCCTATGACGGGCTATGTAACGATTGTGAAGTAGTTGTTTTGAAATGCTTTCCTGGAATGCTGCATTTTTTTTACATAGTTTATGTTAGCGGCATACTCTTTTTTCTGTTATGGCTTAAATTTTTCAAATGTATTGCCATTGAATTTATAGGCTCCTGCTTCATGTGTGCCAAGCCATAAGTCACCTTGTTTGTCTTTGTAAATGGAGAACAGCTTAATATTTTTAGAGTCATCTTTGACAGCATAATGGGTGATGATTTTTCCATCATATCGCCATACTCCCTGTTCGTAGGTCAGCATCCAAAGGTCTCCTTTATCATCTTCTACAACAGACATAAAATAAATCCTGTCCTTTCCTCCAGGCGACTTTACATTTTCAATTCCTTTTTCTCGTTTGTAATCTATTAAAATTTTGTCTTGCTCAATTAAACCGGCAGGAAGGATATTGTAACGATAGCTGGTATTACAGAACCAAAATTTTCCTTCTTTGTCTTCGATAATTGAACGAATGCCAAAAGAGCCACCGCCTTCTATTAAAGTCAAATGCTTTTCATACATCCAGCTTAGCGATTTTCCATCGTACCGGCAAATTCCAAATTCGGCAGTGCCAAACCAGATATTTCCTTTGCTTTATTTATAAATAGTATCAGGTTCTTAAGGGCTCCAGGAGCGCTTCCCGTTTACTTTATAATATTCATCTTCCATATGGTGTTTCGGAAATTTTAAATGGTATAAAGTTTTGCCGTCGTATCGGTAAGGCCCGTTTTCTCCTGATTTGCCCAGTATGGCAAACCACAAATCATTTTTGTCCAGCTTCCATTCATTAGTTTCTGTTACTGGTAATGTGGTAAATTTTTGTCCGTCGAATTTATTGACGCCTTCCAGACTTGTGATGAAAACATTACCTGATTTGTCTTCCTGAATTCCCCGGATTCGGTTGTTAAGCAACCCGTCATTGGTTGTAAACTGAAGTATTGTTTTACCATCATAGCGATAAACTCCTTGTCCATCACTTCCAAACCAGTAATTATTTTTACTGTCGTGAAAAACAACCCAAATGGTTTTATCCAGTTCTGAAACTTTGGCGCCTACTGCAATACTTGCATAGCGGTCATTTAATACCTTATTGTCGGTTTGATAAATGGTCTGCCCGTTGCATGAAGTTAACAAAGTCAGAATACTTAAAAATAGCAGCGTATTTAATTTCATTTTCTCACTGTTCAAAGTTTGTACCGTCGCTATAGAGTTTGGGTCGTCCTCAAAGTGGCGGGATAGTTGTTCCGTCCCCGGCGAACCGCAGCCCAATTTAAAATTAAAAGTAGTAAATATTTGTTTGGCCATTATGTTGACCTATATTAGTTATTGTCATTTTTAAATAGAAGTTTGTGTTTTGACGTCCTGTTTCTCCAAATAGCCACACATTGGTAGCCTTCATCGGTTACTGAGGTAATTTTCACTTTAGTAACATCATTTGAATCTTCGATATTTGTCAATACATATTCACAGTCTGAAATCCATTTTACTTTAGAAGTTTCTTTTTCATTTGTCATGCTGTTCGTTTCTGTTTGTGTGCCGTTTCTACGTTCAATAACGCAACCATTTAGCAAAAACACGCCCTCACTAACGGTTTTACACAACGATGACTCTGCAGGCCTTGACTTTGAATAAGAAGGCCTTGTGACTAAAAATGCAAATAAAGCTGCGCCTGCGAGTAAAAAACTTGATCGGGGTATGAAAACGCTTATTTGCTCTTTCTTAGGAGTTCTATAGCTTTTATCAGAAAATGTTGCCAATAAAACTGATAAAACAATACTTACAATAACTAAGAGCAACCCTGCCAGGAAAATACCAAGCAAAAAATCGGGCCAGTCATCATTAATATTCAATCCATCTAAATAGTTGATGCCAACAGACAAGATCAGCGAACAAGCTACCCAATAAATAAGTATCTTTTTAGTTATCATAGTTGTTATGTTTTTATCACCAGATGCTTTTCGAATTTTGATACTGTAACGGCCTACACCTCACCAGATACCACAAATTATAAGCTATGATTGTGAATGAGGGCTTTTATTATTAGTCTTGATTAACCGTCTACCAAGAATTGAATTTATTCAGTTTGCAATCTCCTTGTTTTATTTCATTCCAAACACAGCTCCAATCAGCAAACTAACAAAGCCCGTTAAATTGGCGATTTGGCGGTATTGAAGAATATTTAACCATTTTGTTCTGTACGCTGCCCAATTCGACGGGAAATTATCCGGAGTCCATGTATTTATTATATCGTTTATAGGCAGGCTGCCTTTTACGGTAATAAATGTATCTGTTATTAACGCAACTAAGGCAATTGTCGCAGTTATAAACAACAAACTGCCCGGATTTTTAATGGTTGAAATAACGAGTAAAAGATTGGCAAGCAATGCAGCGTAGATCACATACTTAAAACTGCTTCTCATGGCGGCATCTAATAATTTACGTAATTCGGTATAGGAGCCAACTTCAAGATTAAGCTGTACATTTTTCAACGCCAGCATGTACATAAAAGACTGACTTACTATAATGCTGTATGCCAGCAGCGTTAGTACAAGAATTATTTTAGTGGTCATAATTGATTAATATAGATTTGCAGGTTTTGATTTAATAATTCTCATTAACACCGCTGAAATTAACTGCATCTTGCAAAGTTCTTTGCCCTAAGGCATTTAAATTGAAAACTAATAAAACAAAAAACGTAGTCAGTTTCATGATATACACGGGTTGAATTTGATGCCGCTCACTAAAGCTTTACTCCATGAATTGGACAATAGTACCATGAGCCATTCATTTCCTTATTATCAATAGGACAATATTTTTTGGGCAACAATGATGACAACGGAAGTTGCCATTCGAATTCTTGTCCGCTTAAAGTGACTTTAAATGTATTTTTTTTAATTGGGTCAAGCATTTTTTTGCCTTCGGCATTAATATTCCTTACGTAAAAAATGGAGACCCCCTCCCCAACCTTACCTATTAGGTTTGACAGAAATGGTTTTAATAAATTCCCCATTTCGAGTGTTACGGGAGACACTTTATTTTCATCCTCAGCAAAAAATACTTTTCCTGCAGAATCAATAACCGAAAATGTTTTTTTTAATTCTGCATAAGTTTTAAAATTGGTTGTGTTATAATCTATATGCTCAAGATCTGCCATACAGAAAATGGAATAATTGGAAAACGCGGATTTTATTTCATTCTTAACTTCCGGACTTATTGTTGCATTTCCTTCAAAAGCAATATCCCAATATTCGCTTGGCATCCACCAGGCTAAACGCATCGTATTGCCTTCATTTTTCCAAATTTGCAGGTCTTTGTAAAATTCTGTTGATACCACTTTTGAATAATCTTGAGCGGCTAAACGAATTGAAACAAAAAAGACGAAAATGCTAATTATAATTATTTTCATTATTGTGCTGATATATTATGTTTATGTACCTTAAAGTACCATACTGCAATACCAAAATTGTCTACAACAGCTAAATTAAGGTCCCTAAATTTATACATAAAAATCAAAATCAACACCGAATTTTTCAGTTCAAATTCAATTGCATTTGGTAGAATTTACTGAACATGGTTTGTAATGGAACCTCATTTGGTAATGCATAAATTTATTTGAAATGGTAAATTAACAGGGATAGAAAGATTTACTTATTCGGCAAGTTTCACCTAAAAGCAAGCCTAAACCCGATACCTTTGCAAAAAAACAGCATTGGAACTCACTAACCGCAAAGCGCATTACGAATACTTTTTTGAAACTACTTATATAGCGGGCATGGTGCTTAGTGGCACCGAGATAAAGTCGTTGCGGGCAGGCAAAGCCAGTTTTAACGACAGTTACTGCATTTTTCATCAGGGCGAGTTGTTTGTAAAAAGCCTGCATATATCCGAATACGCATTCGGCACATACAGCAATCATGAGCCCCTGCAGGAAAGAAAATTGCTGTTGAATAAAAGAGAATTACTTAAGCTGGAAAACAAAGTAAAAGAGAAAGGCTACTCCATCATACCGTTAAAGTTGTTTTTAGCCGAATCGGGCTATTTTAAATTGGAAATTGGCTTGGGCAAAGGCAAAAAGCATTACGATAAGAGAGAAACCATAAAAGGAAGAGAGACTGAAAGAGATATCAAAAGGCAATACGGTATATAAATTTCCGGCTGTTTTATAAACTTTCAAGACGATTTGTTGTTTAAAAATCGTAACTTAAGTAGGAGGAACTCTTTTATACTACTTGATTCAAATATCCTCATAAAATCAACAGATGCAAACAGCACAGCAACAGACAAGGCTAGAGGTAATGGACTTTCTTGGAGAAAAGATTGATGATATTGTTGACGAATTTTTAAAAAAAATTGATGAAAACTGGCAACCCAGCGATTTCTTACCTGATACTTCTACCGAAAATTTCAATACAGAATTAAAAGACCTGCAGGAGCAATGCAGAGAACTGCCTTATGATTACCTGGCTGTACTTGTAGGCGATATTATCACTGAAGAAGCGCTCCCCACATACCAAAGCTGGCTTACAGATGTTACCGGTATTGATAAAATGAAACCCGAAGGCTGGAGCAAATGGGTAAGAATGTGGACCGCGGAGGAAAACAGGCATGGCGACCTGCTTAACAAATTCATTTATTTATCGGGCAGGGTAAATATGAAACAGATGGAGATAAGCACCCAACACCTGATAGCCGATGGCTTTGATATTGGAACCGGCCGTGACCCCTATAAAAACTTTGTGTATACTTCGTTTCAGGAACTGGCGACAAATATATCGCATCGGCGTACTGCAACCATTGCCAAAGACCATGGTTGTGTGCAACTTTCAAAAATATGTGGTGTTATAGCTGCCGATGAAGCAAGGCATGCCAAAGCTTATAAAAGTTTTGTAACTAAAATATTTGAAATTGATGCCAGTGAGATGATGATTGTATTTGAAGATATGATGCGTAAGAAAATTGTGATGCCTGCGCATTTCCTACGCCAGCAAGGCGAAAAAATTGGCCAGGCTTATGATCATTTCAGCGATGCAGCCCAGCGGCTTGGTGTATATACCAGCCTTGATTATACCGATATACTGGAATCATTGATTAAAGAATGGAAAATTGCCGACAGGCTGAACCTGACTGATAAAGCAGAAAAAGCCAGAGATTATTTAATGAAATTGCCTCAGCGTTACCGTAATGTAGCAGGCAGAGATCAAAAACCAAGGATTGAATACCAGTTTAACTGGATAAAGTAAAACCCCCTCCGCCCCCTAAAGGGGGAACTTTGGAGCAAGATTATTTTAGCTGTTTTTCAATTGTTTGTAAAACTGATTCTAATTCGTTTGTAATCTCTTTTGTGCTAAACCTGATGACTTTTAATCCCAGTGCCTCTAATTCCTTTTGCCTTAATTCATCTTTAATTTTCATTTCTTCCAAGTCATGAATACTTCCATCAATTTCAATGACCAGTCTTTTAGAATGACAATATATGTCAACAATATAAAATGAAATTGGATGTTGCCTTCTGAATTTGATATCGGGAAAATATTCTTTCAATTTAACCCATAAGATCATTTCAGTTGGGGTAACATTATTTCTTAACCTCTTCGCCCTTTCAAAAATCAAATGTCCGGCTCCATAAAACATGTTTGCTTTCATATCCATTTCGACTTACGAAATAAAAAAATCTTGGCAACATCAGAGTCCAAAGTTCCCCCTTCAGGGGCGGAGGGGGTTATTAACACTCGCTTAAACTTAGCGGCACATTTACCGCTAATCCTCCGTCAGCTGTTTCTTTGTATTTATGATTCATATCCAAAGCCGTTTCCCACATGGTTTTAATTACACCATCTAAACTTACTTTAGCATAATCAGGAGAGCTTTGCATAGCCAGTTGACTGGCAGTAATGGCTTTTATGGCTCCCATGGTGTTTCTTTCAATACAAGGAACCTGTACAAGGCCTCCAATGGGATCGCAGGTCATACCCAGGTGATGCTCCATAGCTATTTCGGCAGCCATTAAGGCTTGTCTTTGGGTGCCTCCCATACATTCGGTAAGTGCGGCAGCCGCCATGGCACTGCTAACGCCGATTTCTGCCTGACAGCCTCCCATGGCCGCAGATATGGTTGCACCCTTTTTAAAGATGCTGCCAACCTCGGATGCCGTTAATAAAAACTGAATTATTTTTTCATCATCATCTCCTCCACAAAACGCAATATAATATTGCAAAACGGCTGGTATA
>JBBKXU010000225.1:0-5755 GCA_037969645.1 Ferruginibacter sp.
CCGCCTGCGGCTGGTATAGTGTAAGTAACTGTATAAGTACCAGGGGTGCTAGTGCCCAGTGTTACTGCACCTGTTGCTGCGTTCAATGTTAAACCTCCCGGAGTTGCACTGTAAGTTCCTCCAGCTGTTCCCGTTCTGGTTACATTGGCTGTGCCTGCATTTGAGCAGTATGGTGAGCCAGTGTAAACGATCGTGGCGGATGGTGTAGGGTTAACCGTAATTGTAAAGCTTGTTGATGTACCTACACAACTTGTTCCGCCATTGGTATATGTTGGCGTAACAGTTATCGTTGCTGTCACCGGAGTAGTGCCGTTATTATTCGCAGTAAAGCTGGCGATGTTGCCGGTTCCGCTAGCTGCTAATCCGATGCTTGTTGTATTATTTGTCCAGTTATACACTATTGTTCCTCCTGTTGTAGGACTTGTAAAGTTTACTGCAGCTGTAGGGAAATTATTACATACTTCCTGGTTGGGTACCGGCGTTACTGTTGCTGTTGGGTTAACGGTAATCGTAAAGTTCATCGTTGTACCTGTACAACTTGTTCCTCCATTGGTATAAGTTGGCGTTACAGCTATGGTAGCTATTACAGGAGCATTCGTTGCATTGGTCGCTGTAAAGCTGGCGATATTACCAATTCCTGATACTGCTAACCCGATACTGGTTGTATTGTTGGTCCAGTTGTAGACTATCGTGCCGCCTGTTGTGGGGCTTGTGAAGTTTACAGCTGTTGTTGGTGCTCCGTTACATACCACCTGATTGGGTACAGCTGCTGCTGTGGCTGTTGGGTTTACCGTGATCGTAAATGTGGTTGGCGTACCTACACAACTGGTTCCACCGTTGGTATAGGTTGGTGTTACTACAATTGAGCCTGTTATTGGATCAGCTGTTGTATTAGTTGCATTAAAGCTGGCGATATTACCCGATCCCGAAGCTGCAAGTCCAATTGATGGAGTGGTATTGGTCCAGTTATAAACGGTAGTGCCAGGCACAGAATATAAAGCCTCTACATATAAACGTTTTGGAGTTCCTCCGCAAGGATCTCCAAACGTTCCATTTGATGCAGGAATAGTTACACTGTTTTGCCCAATTGCCAAACCCGAAACAACAGACATACTGTTTGCTGCATGACAAGTTCCGATGGTAAAGCTTCCGCAAGCACCATTGGGTGTTCCGTAGCTGGCAAAATTAATGGCAGTAATAACAGCACCCAGCGGAGCTGTTAAGGTTATACTTCCACCCTCAGCGACTGTAGCACATATAGTACCTGAAGTATTACCACTGAAAATAACCGCATTAGTGGCAGCCCCGTTACATACCACCTGATTGGGTACAGCTGTAACTGTAGCCGTTGGATTAACTGTTATAGTAAAAGTTTTTGGCGCACCGCTACAACCAAATTCGTCAGGTTGCAGGGCCAGGGTTGATTGTGAGGGTCGCATCCATGCAACAGCAAGTCCTTCACCGCCATTATACTCCTGCATACGCACACGCATTAAGTAGTTTTGACCAGCCACCAAATTAATAGTCCCTGTTTGAAAACCACCAAAAGGATGGGAACCATAGTATGACGTAACAACAACCCCATTAATTGAAAGATCTACCCCATCATCTCCGTCTATACCAAAAGTATACAGGCCGGTTTCAGCAGCCTTAAAAGTGGTATTGATATCCACTCCAAAATAATTACCCGACGCTGTAGTCGGTATACCCGCAGCTAAAAGTTGATTAGCATTGGTAAAATTCATGAGTATCGACGAGGGAGCTGTACCTGATCCCAAAAGAGTTGTGTTGCTGTTGGCAAGATTGAATATACTATTAAAGTCTGCAGCATTGTTTGCAACAGTTCCATATTGCGAAGTACTTCCTGTACCTGCATGTGTTTGGTATATAGTATATGCCACACTATTCTCCGGAGTAACGGTGATATTAGCTGTAGACGGCGTATTGCCCGCATTTAAAGCTGTAAATGAAGCGATGTTACCTGTACCACTCGCTGCAAGACCAATGGATGTATTATTATTTGTCCAATTAAATATCGTACCCGGTATTGAACCGGTAAAGTTTACCGTTGTTGTAGGAGCTCCATTACAAACTACCTGATTGACCGGTTGGTTAACATCAGCAACAGGATTAACTGTTATAGTTCCCATAGCGCTAAATGCACCACAACCGCCACCGGTTAATGTTACTGTATAATTAAAGGTTCCTGTTGCAGTTGGTGTACCACTTATGGTTACTGTATTAGCAGCCCAGTTGCCCGTAACGCCAGCCGGCAGACTGGTGAAGGTTGCGCCGGTTGCGCCAACTGTTGAATATGTTATAGCTGTTATTGGGGAATTATTACAAACAGTTTGTGCATCTGTACCTGCTGCTGAAGTGCGGGTAATAGCACACGGATCTGTCACCACCATGAGTCCCCAAGGTTCTGTAAGCGCCGAGCCGGGTAATACGGTTTGTGCTCCGGTTGTGGGGTCTATATCAAGGATTGGTTTGGGTGTATTTTTATTAACCACATATAGTTTCCCCTGGCGGTAATCGAGCCCTGATGGTACTCCGATGCTGCCTCCTGTAGATACTAAGGTCTGCATCCCCGATGGGATATCAATCTTATAAACCCTGTCTGTTCCACCCGCAAAACTTCCCCCATCGCTTATAACAACTGTATTCGGATCTATTAAGGCGATATCCAGTGGCAAAGTTAAAAACCCTCCGATGGAAACCGTCGTTTGAACGCCGGCCGGCGTTATACGGATCACAGTGCTGGCACCCGGACCAAAGGGCCCTCCTGCAATATTGGTGACGATCAGGTCACCATTGGGCAAATAAACCAGACCTGAAGCAAAACTTAAGAGTCCGCCATTAAACATAGGCGTAATTAAACCCGAGGTTGTATCCACCCGCACAATTCCATTGGTTGCATCTGCCAACACAATATTACCTGCGTTATTTATGATCATACCCGGCGCACCACCTATTGGAGCAGCAGCAGAAAAACCGCCACGTGCAGCTACCGGAGATTGATTACCTGTTAATGGATTTGCCTTAATTAATCCAAAGCTTTGATCGAACATAAATACGCTGCTTCCACTTCTGTGTGCCAGGCTTATACCACCGCCTACCAGGCCCTGACCTTTAGTTATAACCGTATCTTGTGCAGTGGCCGGATCGTATAAACGTACTTCGTATCTGTCCATAACCAGTATATCTCCCGGATCAAGTCTCGGTATTATTCTCACAAAGACGGTATCTTCTACTGATAATCCACCCTGGGCATCCTGCGCTTTAAATGTAAAATAGTCAGCTCCAAATTTGGTAAGAGCGGGTGTATAAGTAAAGGCCCCTGTTGAGGCATTAAAACTGGTTAATGTTCCTTTTACAGGATTGGTAATAACATTAAAAGTTATTGCTGATCCTTCCGGGTCAGTTGCTGTTAATGTTCCAGATACAGGAACATCTTCCCTTGTAACCAGACTTTGGTTACTGGTGGTTGGAGGCAGATTTATCTGGTTAAAAGTTACGGTTGATGTATTGCTGTTTACTGTTCCGTCATTTGCCCGAAAAGTAAAATTATCCACCGTAGGCGAACCAAATGTGGGCGTATAGGTATATTGGCCTGTTGTGGAATTAAAGCCGGTTATTGTTCCCTTAGTTGGAGGAGTCACAATACTAAATGTAATCGGGTCGCCCGGCAGATCCGGATCGTAAGCTACAAGATTCTTAGTGACCGGTATTGGCGCAAATGAAACTGTAAAAGAGGTATCTCTAGTTACCGGCGGATCATTTACTGGAATGATCTGAATAGCAAAACTGAAATTCGTATTGGCCGGATTTCCATCATTCATCAGGGCTCCCCTGCTGTCTCTTGCACTGAACTGAAACTGGTCGATGGTAGTTTCAGATCCATCGTGTTCATAAGTTATCAGGTTGTTCTGAAGATCCTGTAATGTAAAAGTAGTAGCTGGTGTCATCACCACTCCTGATTTTTTCATTACGCCGTTTCCATAATTTAATACCGGGTTTGAGTTGAAGTTGTAAATGATCCTATTGGGAAATGCAGGCAGATCCTCATCATCAGACACATTCATATTTCCCGGAGAAAGGATTGTTCCGGTTGCTCCTTCGTTGATAACCAGGGGTACATTTTGTGTGTTCCTGGGCGCAAGGTTATTCCAATAAAATCCGTTACTCATGGAGATAAATGCGCAGACGCCGCAGGCATTTTGATAAATAGAATTATCATCATAATAATCAAGGTAGGGTCTCCAGCTTCCTGGAATGGGCTGAAAGGCCTCAACCCGGAAATTTGCTTTAAAACCATCACCGGAACCGCTTAACTGCACCAATCCTCCAACCTGCTCCGAAAGACCAATTGTAGCAGGATCAACCAGTGGTCTTGCGGTAATGCCATCATTTTCAGTAACCTTTATGATACATCTTATGCCATTTGTTACGTATCCGAAATTAACGGTATTTCTCGTACTGGTACCGGTAAATACGGCGTAGCCTCCTGCCAGACCACCAAAACCGGCGGTAGCTGCGGGGTCATAAGTTAATACTTCTTTATCGGCAGTTATAAGTGCCGGTGTGGTCAGGTTACTATTGTTGCCAAAAACACTCCCGTTCAAAGAAAGCATCATTTGCAGATTTCCATCTTTTGATATTTCCGGTCCCCAATACGTGGTCGTTCTGCCAGCCAACTGAACGGCAGAAATATTGTAGGTTAAACCTCCGGATCTGCCTATACATGGAGTATTGGTGATGAATGGCGGATAAGGGCTTGTGCAAGAAACCGGATTAGCCGGTGTAGTAGTTATTGTTGAGGTACCATACGGCGGATTTTTTGCGCCATATAACTGCCTCCCTGGTCCCTTAAGATTTATTACATAACTGGGTATATTGGTTGCATTACTTGGAATTGTAAGCACAGCCGTTTCTACGTTATTGGTAGTGGGCGTATACGTAATCGTAAAAAAAGACGCATTGACTGTCGTCGTGTTTCCGGCCGGTATTGAAGGCTGGCTGGGAGCAGACGTGATTACAAAATCGCCCGGGTTAGTTCCCCCGGTTATGGTTATAGCACCGGGTACCAGGTTTAGTCCGCTACTGTTGTGAACAGCAAACTGCATGGTACATGGGCCGCTTCCGTTTGCTGGATAAGCCGGAAAAGCCATTGTGGAGCTGTTTGCAATAGTATGGCTGAACCCTTCCTGTGGTGCCATATTTGGATGATAAACTGTAATGTTTTGTGCATTCATACAAAATGCAGAAAAAATAAATACCGTAGCAATTAAGCCACGTACAAAATGCTTTGTTCGCATGGTTAGTTTATTAAGATTATTTGGGGGTGATTGAGCAGGAAGGATATTGATAATTCTAAAAAACTGCGTGTAAATAATTTCCATATTATTATTGGATTTGGTTAATGTAAAAACAACCTTTAACGTAATGCTATATTACAATATCAGGTTGCAAAAAAAAGGCTGGTTTTCTTACCAAAGATAAAGTTAAAACAATAACCTTACACTAACAAACAATCGATTTTTTTGCGATTACGGCACATAGTTACATTGTTCATAATACAACTTTGTGTTTGTGTAACTTTATTCTCTTTGTTTTGTAATCGTAAAATAAAAAATCGCTGTTAAGTCTTGTTCCTCCTGTGTTCCGTAAATATGTCAAATAATTTTTCATGCAACCACAAACGGGAAGCTGATTTTCTCAATTGTATTAAACAGCTCAGTAGGTCCAGGTGCCT
>JBBKXU010000226.1:0-5602 GCA_037969645.1 Ferruginibacter sp.
AAACCAGTTTGCCATACTTGGTTCTTTATATGCCAAACACATTTTAAATTTTGAGAACCCCAAAGTAGGTTTAATAAATCTGGGCGAAGAAGAAGGCAAAGGCAATTTACTTACACAGGCTACCTATCCCCTGCTTAAAGAAAATAACCAGATAAATTTTATTGGCAACATGGAAGGTCGTGATATTTTGTTAACCAAAGCAGATGTATTAGTTTGTAACGGCTTTACCGGCAACGTAGTATTAAAACTTGCCGAAAGCATGTATGATATTACCAAGCGCCGCAACATTAACGACGAACATTTTAACCGTTTTAATTTTGAGCAATACGGCGGCGTACCCGTGCTTGGCGTAAGCAAACCGGTAATTATTGGCCACGGCATCTCCCACGCCATGGCATTTAAAAATATGATACGCATTGCCCACCGTATGTTAGCAACTGATCTCCTCGGTAAAATGCAGGAAAGCTTTATTGACCCGGCTTAGGGATTACTATTTAGCTTCAGTGGCGTCGCACTCTTGTACTTCATCTCTTTATTGAGTCTTTTTCCTGCGTTAAAATAAATACGGTCATGGCTCTATTTATTATTACATTTATACAAAGGAGTTTCATATGAAATACTGCATCTTATTATTTTTACTGAGTACAATTGTAACTGAAGGATTCTGCCAAACCAATCCATCAGTAAACCATTACACTATTCCCGATTCAATTAACGCAATTGGATTTTATGCGGAATTTAAAATAGGTAAAAAAAATAAGGTGCAGGGTCAAATACCCAGCATAAGTGTAAATGGCGCCAACTTGGGTTTTAGCTATGATTTGAAATATCAAAAAATAGAATTCAGTTTTTCTGATAAAAAAAGTAAAGCGGTTGTAAGCGGAAAAGATGTACAATTTTCAAAAAAGAAAAATAGTTATACTTGGAATTATCCCTGGAATTATAATGAAAGCTATCCTTTGCTCATATTAACCGCAAGTGACTCTGCATCCAACAGCACAATTTACTCTGGCTACATTTATTTTACCAGCGAAAAAAAATGGAAACTGATTGCTACCCGAAGCTATGAAGACACTGTCAGGGTTAAAACCATTTATCCCGAAAATAATACTAGTGAAACACACGGCGTAACCTATAGCAACCGCTGGCTCATTCGCAGCAACGGCACTTGGAAGTCATTGGATTCTCAGGCAACAAAATCGCCGACGCTGCGCCCCATGAGCAATATTGATAGTGCAGCCCAAAATAAAATCGAAGTAGATTTACTTGTAGCCAAATTGCCTAAAGACAGCATTACTTTTAAAGATGGCATATTCTACCAACCATTAATACACGGCTCCGGAACTCAGGTAGTTTTAACCGATACAGTAGTTGTGCATTACAAAGGTTGGCTCTTCGGCAACGGGCAGATATTTGACCAAACAAAAGAAAAGCCCGCAACTTTTCCACTTAACAGACTTATAAAAGGCTGGCAAACCGGACTAACGGAATGCAGAGTGGGCGGTAAAATAAGACTGTATATTCCTTCTGGCGGCGCTTACGGCATCCGCACCATTACACCAAATATTCCGCCAAATAGTATTTTGGTGTTTGATGTGGAAGTATTGGAGGTAAAAGCGAAAGTGGAGAATTAAGTCACACTTCATCAATCAGGGAACAATGTCTTGTCAATATTCGGAATAATACGCAATGCATTTTTGTAGTATATTTTTTTCAACACTTCATCCGATAATCCCATGCCGTATAATGCCCAAAAAGCATGGTATTTTTTATGATAAGGGAAATATTCATCTGTAGATTCAAGCACCCTAAAGTAAGTAGGATATTCAGACGGCACCCAACTGTCTTTCCCAAAAAGAATCCTGTTCTGATATTTTGCAAAGAATTGATTGGCCGCTCTTGGCTGCCTGCCTAGTTCAGCAATGATAGCGCCAAACTCCACTACTACATTCGGCATAGCATCCAACAACTGTCCAAGTTTCCCTAAATCATTTGGGTACCAGCCAAAATGTGCGGCGATAAAAATAGTGGCTGGATGTTTTTTAAACATGCGATGCTGCTCGGCAATTAAAGTATCCCAGGGAGCAGGATCGGTATCGCTTCTTTTTCTGCGTGGATGTGTTGCCAGTTCCAACCAGCGCTCGTTTGTAGAATCCATAGGTTGCCAAAACGGTTTTGGGTCGGCCGTATGTATTAATACCGGAATTTTTAATTCTCCTGCTTTCTTCCAGATGGCATCAAGCCTCGGATCATCCACAGTTACTCTTTTTCCGTTAATATCGTTAACAGAAAAACCAAGACTCTTGTAAATTTTTAATCCATTAGCGCCGTTTTTTACATCGGCCTCCAGTTGGGTGGCAGCTTTCTCACTCCAGCCCTTTTCTCCCACATTCTTAAAATCAACGTTGGCAAAAACAATAAAACGATTCGGGTAATTTGTCTTTACATTGTCGGCTGCTTTCTTTAAAACATCACCGCTTTGTCCGCTCAGGTTTACCATCACTTTCATATTCATACCATCCATATCCTTTATCAAACCGCCAAGATCCATAGTAGACATACGGAACTGGTGATTATGCACATCAATAAAAGGAAACTTCGCTTTGGTAATTATTTTACCCGGCACTACCAACGTTGAGGGTGGATTATAGTTTTCAAAATCCATTTTTTGTGTTGCCTGGGAGCAGGCCTGCAGCGAAAACAAAACAGCTATTGAGAATAAGTACTTTTTCATAGGTTTGAAAATACGATTTTCTCAAAAACTGATGTTACCTCTCATCAACTAACTAGCTATTTAATAAATTAAACAGCAATCAATTGATAAAAATTATAAACAACTACAAACTATTTGATTAATACGATCCGTTTTTTTTATCTTGTACCTATGGTATCATTTATTGCTACAATATTAAAATTTGATAAACTGGGCGAAAAGACCAGCTGGACTTATATTCTGGTATCTTCGGCCATTTCCGAAAAACTTAACCCCGGCGTAAAAAAATCGTACCGGGTAAAAGGTAAACTTGATGATTTTAAAGTGGAGAAATTAGCATTGATACCGATGGGTGGAGGAGATTTTATTATGACGCTTAATGCTGAAATACGTAAGGGTATTGGTAAAAGAAAAGGTGCAACCGTAATAGTTAAGATTGAGATTGACAAATCACAAATTCTACCACCAGCAGAATTATTGGAGTGCTTGCAAGACGAACCGGAAGCTTTAAAATATTTCAACTCTCTGCCGCAGGGACACCGAAACTATTTTACCAAATGGATTGAATCTGCCAAGACAGAACCAACAAAAGTTAAGCGAATTGCATTGGTGATAAAAACCATGGTGCGTAAAATGGATTTTGGCGCTATGTTAAGGGAAGAAAGAGATGAAAGAAAAAAGTTGACTGGATAAATCTGCGTTAATCCGTTTCAATCAGTGTCATCTGCGTTCTATCTTAACAAAATCGTAGAACCCTTCCGCTGTATCCTTTTCCCCGATTCATTATCAGTATAAGTCAATATCCACACATAAGTTCCGGGATCAGCACCCTGACCTCTGTATCTGCCATCCCATTTTCTTGTCCAGTCACGGGTTTCAAAAACCATCTCTCCCACCCGGTTGAACACCCTGAATAAAAGATCGGTTGCTTTATATGCATTTAACGGATACAGAAAATCATTCAACCCATCCCTATTAGGCGTAAAAGCATTCGGCACTGCAATATAACAGCTGTAGGGCACTGTAATTTTTTGAACGGTTGTATCAAAACAACCCAGGTTATTCTGCACAATCAACCTAGGGAATACATCCCTTGTTGGTTTGGTTGCCATATATATTTGCGGCGAAGGTGTTTGCGAATTACTTGTGAGGCCATTTCCAAAATCCCAGTTCCAGGAAATAATATTACCGATACTTTTATCCAGAAAACTTGCAGTCTCGTTAGGGCAAACGATAGCAGTTGCTTCAAATGCTGCTTTCACTTCATTGTCTAAAAATATTTTTACAGTATCACTTGTATCTCTGCAAACTCCGTTAGAAACGATCAGGTAAGTTTTCTTTTCGCCAAAGCTGGCATACAATATACTAGGGTTTTGCAGGATACTACTCCTTGTGCGGTCAAAATTCCACCGCCAGGAATTCACTTCGTTACGGCCATCATGAAAATAATTAATAGTATCACGTTCGCAACCGTATTTTAAAACATAACTAAAATCAGCATTTACCGTATCCTTGGTATTAAAATCTAAAGTAGCTCCGGCCGGTGTTTCCTGTCCGCATTCATCAATAATGGTATTACCATCGCTGCCTGTAACCAACGTTATCCGGTAAGTACCTTTTGTTTGTATAGGTGCCGATAATTTTACTTTTATCACCGGCGATAAACTATCAGCATTACAATTACCCGAAGCACCTACCACACTAACCGGAGTTGAGCCAGAAATTAGCGTTAACACAAAATCGCTGCCATCAGGCGCAATACTGCTGCATCGAATATTTTTTCTGAAAACGAGTATCAGTTCATCAGGTGCACAGCCTGGTTTTGTAATACTGTCCATAGGCGTTGGCACCAAAGGATAAACGATCATCGGAATACTTTCTCCAACAGGAATATCCCTGTCACAATTATCTCTGATGGTAGAGTTATCTGTTCCGTTGCGGATATTGATGGTATAGTTGCCCGGTGGCAATGGCGCATCCAACGTCAGTATCAAGGAATCCAAATCAAAACCGGTATTGCAACCAAAACCAATAGCCGAAACTACATTCGCCAATGGAGGTGAAATCGTAAACTCAGAGCCCGTAGCAGTAAGGCTATTACATTTCATCCTTTTGTTAAGCTTGATAGTTGCTTGTGTGCCATCGCATGCAGCACGGGCACTTGCCATATGTGGTTCTTTAGGATCAGTGATGTTGGCAGTACCTCCGCCAAAAGACAAACTGTATCCATTGGGCGTATCGGTAAAATGACTTACCAATAATAAATAGTCATGGCCGGCAATAAGGGTTGGCATTTTACTCATTAACGGCACGCCCGGGCCATCGCACTCTCTTAAATTAGAAGCGTTTGCACTGGTGCCTGTTACGCCAAATTCGGCACTCCAGTTAAAAGCCACAATTAAACTGGCGTCAGAATAAACATCATCTGGATTACGACCTGTTACATCAAAAATTTCCCAATCATAGTCTTCGGGTGTATTAGGTGTAATAGCAAAACCTAATGTGCCACTTGTAAAACAGGTAAACTTATACCAAAAAGGATTTTTATCAGAAAAGGGGGCCCTCGGACAAGGCGGCGCAGGTATTGAACGCCCGCCACAAAATGGAACGGTACCTTGAGCAAAAGAATTGGTGCCACAAACCGGAAAAGCCGTAGAAGGATTTTGCCCAAGTGTGGTACAGGTTTGAGCATCTACCTGTATAAGTATCGAAAAACAAAAAACAATCAGTGCAAGTAGCTTTTTAATCATAAGTGCGGTAAAATTAAACTAAAGACTCCTTTACTCGCATTTTTGCTGCAAGTGTTAATAAGCTTTTAACAGGTTTATTGTTGAAAACAACAGAATTACATATGTAGAGCCAATATTTTATCTACTTAATCTTGCCTTT
>JBBKXU010000227.1:0-5033 GCA_037969645.1 Ferruginibacter sp.
AAGCTGCAAATTTGATCTTTTTCATAATTTTTAATTTTAATGATTAACAATACGTAAATGTATAGTCATTAAAAATTACTAATATCTAAGAATACAGGCAGCACTTTAAAATGTATGAATTCATGGAGTTGGCAATATTGCTTGTTGCCGGTAAGGAATGCTATAGCTGTTTAAGGTAGGTAAACATCGTTGCCAGAGGCACAAAGTGGAAGAAAAGTCCGGTTAGTAGCAGGAATTTTTATTGCCAGTCTTTTATCAAATCCCTACCTTTTTCTTTGATGGCGGGATCATCTTCGGTTTGATTGGGGAGGGTTAGCATCAATTGCAGGTAAGCAATGGCTTTTGCTTTATTGTCATTATCCTTGTAAGCTCTAGCCATTTCAAAATAATTCAGCAAAAACTCGGGCCTTAAAACCCGGGCTTTTTCAAAAGCAGAAATTGATTGCTTTAAAGTGGCAGGCGGCAAGCCACCGTATAATACTTTCACAATCCCTCTTTCCAGTGCATTTAAATTGCTTATTTCGTATTGCCATCTGCCCAGCACATGCCAGGCTTTAAAATTCTGAGGATCGTTTGCTATAGCAGCATCTACATAGGTTTTTATTTCCCTGGCAGTTATAATTTTTTCTTTGCCGCTTTTGCTCATAGATGAACGGCCCAACCCAATTGCCATCACACAATTTGCTTCAGAATTTTTTGGATCAACTTTTAAGGCTGTTTCGGCATATATTTTAGCGGCCTTATAATAGTCGCTTCTTAGCTGGGTATTTGTTGTCTCACGCTGGCCAATGCGACTGCATAATTCGCTGCATTTATTCAATGCATAAATATTGGTTGTGTTGATTTTAAGTACTTCTTTAAACTTGTGAAAAGCGCCCTTTTCGTCGGGCACAGATTCGAGCCTGTTACCCTCTTTAATCAACGCATTAACATCCTGTGCATTACTAAAAATACACGAACAGGTAAATATCAATATGAATAATAAATATTTCAAACTAAAAGTCTTTTTTATAATTAACGCTTACCGAGCCCTGCATATTTGCAATTGGCGGGTCTTTTTTCTCCACCGTAACTGAAATTGATCTAATCCTATCATCCATTGTATGTATTTGCTGCGCCAAATCCTGTGCCAGTGTTTCCAGCAATGGAGTTGGTATCAGCATTCTTTGTTTTATAAGCTGGTAGACAGTTGCATAGTTAACTGTTTGTTCAATGTTCTTAATATTTTCATCAGCATCAACTGTCAGCTCAATATTTACGAGATAATTATTACCCAATATTCTTTCTTCTTCATGCATACCATGAAAAGAAAAGAATGATAAGTTATGGAGGCTGATTGTAAACATATGATTAACGGATAATTGAAAATGATATCATGGATAATGTTTCCGCAGTACGGCGTTTGAGTTTTGTAAAATTCTTTATCACTAAAAATTATCCATTATCCAGTTATACATTAATGTAGCCCCTTCTCTCCTAAATATCTTTCTGCATCCAAAGCTGCCATACAACCGGTACCGGCAGCAGTTACAGCCTGTCGGTAAATTTTATCCTGCACATCACCCGATGCAAACACACCTTCTACATTTGTTTTAGATGTGCCGGGGATTGTTTTTACATAACCTGCATCATCCATATCCAACAATCCCTTAAAAATATCTGAATTGGGTTTATGACCAATAGCCACAAAAAAGGCGCTTACTGGAATTTCCTGCTTCTCCCCCGTTTGATTATTTTTAATACGCACAGCTTCTACTTTTTTATCACCCAGCACTTCATCAGTTTCACTGTTCCAGTAAATTTTTATATTTTCTGTGTTAAGCACCCTGTCAATCATTATTTTACTGGCACGCATTTCATCTCTGCGGATGATCATGTGAACCTGGCTACAAATTTTAGACAAATAAAGCGCTTCTTCCGCGGCAGTATCACCTGCACCAACTATTGCTACTTCTTTACCTTTAAAGAAAAAACCATCGCAAACAGCACAAGCGCTTACGCCATAGCCATTCAGTCGTTGTTCACTTTCAATACCCAGCCATTTTGCTGAAGCCCCTGTTGATATGATTAAAGCATTGGTTTCAATCCATTTTTCTTCATCAATTTCAACTTTTAAAGGCCTCGAGGAAAAATCAACTTTTGTGGCAAGCCCGTACCGGATATCGGTACCCATACGCTTGGCCTGATTTTCAAAATGCACCATCATTTCTGGCCCTTGTATACCGTCGGGGTAACCGGGATAATTCTCTACTTCGGTAGTTATAGTTAACTGGCCGCCTGGTTGAATACCTTGATACAATACCGGGTTTAACCCAGCTCTTGATGCATAAATAGCTGCCGTATATCCTGCCGGCCCCGATCCAATTATTAAACAATTCACTTTCTCTGTGCTCATAAATTTATTGCTCTGTTATTTGTTACGAATTTAGTGGAATATTTTTTAGTAAAATGATTAACGTGCAATCACTGTTCCCACCTGTGATGCATAGCCAGCAAAAACGCCAAGGGCGCCGTTGCTTATATTGCCCAACACTTTACCAGGCTGCGAAAAAGGGTTGCCAATACTTTGCTGATTAAATTCCCAAGTGTTCCAAAAAGTGTACGTTGCTTTATCAATATTTGATAATTTGAATGATAAAGTATCTCCTCTGGCAAAAAACTTATCATCGCCCGAAGGGAAAGGCAAATTCCTGTCAACACCCGGATCAATTTGCCCCTGATATGTAGTGCCGTCAACTACCTGGTCGTTATATACTGAGTTAAAGCCCGGTAAAAAACGTTCGTTGTTACGCTTTGTATAATACCGAATATAGTTACCCAATCCCGGTGGATCGGTAACCCTGCCCATAAGCAACCTTTTGCTGGTATCAACATTGGGCGGCGAAGGTTTTGTCCAAAGGCTATCAAATGTTTTCGTTAATGACGGCACTGTGGTAACGGCTGTATAGGTTTTCCCTTCTGCTTTAATGGTAAGACTGTATTGTTTGTTTAGTTCACCAATAAATGCTGTTGCCAGATTAGCCGAATCTAAACTGTAATAATAAATTGAATAACCATTGCCAACTGGAACTGTGTATTCTTTAAACCTATGTGTTAAGGTTCCGTTACTCATAGTTACTTCTGCTCCGTGCACAAAAGAATTGTATAGTACCTGTGGATTTACGGCTCCAAAATAATCCAAACTCTTGTTAAGCGCTACTGTTGGGGCCTGCCCGTTTTCAACCTGTGCATCAACTACTAAAACAGGTTCAGCGTATTTTAAATCGAAATCAATGTTTTTTTCGCAGGAAAAAAACAAAGCACTTAAAATAAAAAGTAAAATCAGTTGCTTCATACTCTACAAAAATAAACCATGATGAACGTATATCAATCAACCACCTGTTAATCTTAATAAACAATTAAAACTTGTTTTAGTTTTAACCGGTTAAAAAAATCCTCCTGTCGAAAACAGGAGGATTTCATATAAAAGTTACAGAAGCAATTAACCTAAGTAAGCTTTTAAAGCGCCACTGTAGCGGGCTTTCTGTAAGCGTTTGATAGCTCTTTCCTTAATCTGGCGGATACGCTCTTTGGTCAAATCATATTTCTGTCCAATTTGCTCAATGGTAACACCATTCTCGCCATCCAAACCAAAATAAGCATTTACGATCTCTGCTTCACGTGGACTCAAAGACTTTAATACCCTGCGAATCTCATTTTTTAATGAGTCGTGCATTACATCTTCATCGGTTTCATCGCCACCTTTCAGTAAATCGCCCATGGCTACGTCTTCTGCTTCATGCACGGGTGCATCAAGTGAAGTG
Organism: Ferruginibacter sp.; assembly: GCA_037969645.1. Taxonomy (GTDB): domain Bacteria; phylum Bacteroidota; class Bacteroidia; order Chitinophagales; family Chitinophagaceae; genus Ferruginibacter. Next base: position 3,804 of record JBBKXU010000227.1, read on the forward strand.
TGACGGGTATTGCTCTGGAAGATATTGTTGATCTCTGTTTCACTCATCTCCAATAATTCTGCTAATTCTTCAGTAGATGGCTCACGCTCATGCTCCTGTTCAAAAGCCATATACGCTTTGTTAGCTTTATTGTACGTGCCAATTTTGTTTTGAGGCAAGCGGACTAATCTGCCCTGCTCTGCCAACGCCTGTAGTATAGATTGGCGAATCCACCACACAGCATATGAAATAAATTTGAAACCTTTGGTTTCATCAAAGCGTTGTGCCGCTTTTATTAAGCCGAGGTTTCCCTCGTTAATCAAATCACTAAGCGAAAGGCCCTGGTGCTGGTACTGCTTAGCCACAGATACCACAAAACGTAGGTTGGCCTGCACCAATTTGTCCAAAGCACGCTGATCACCCATTTTAATCTTTTGGGCTAAAATGGTCTCCTCTTCAGGAGTAATCATCGAAATCTTCGAAATTTCCTGCAAATACTTCTCAACTGCTTGTGAATCACGGTTGGTAATCTGCGTTGCGATCTTAAGTTGCCTCATTGAATTGTATTAATTACTAAAATAGAACACTGAATAGACATGATTTGTTGTGAAAAGGTTGCAAAAGAATGGTTAATGGCCTTATCCCAACTAAAAATGTGTGCAAAGTTACTAAATAATAGCCGGATTTCATAATGTAGGTGCATAAATGGGGTGAAAGGTGGATAAAATGACTAAACTTGATACTTGATGCGCATAACCAGTATCCAATATCCAGTATCCAGTATCCAGTATCTAGTTTCGAGTATCTAGTATCCAGTATCTAGTATCCAGTATCCAGAATCAGCTGTTCGGCCTGCAATATCTGTAATCCACAATCGGGTTTCCAAAATCTCCTATTGGCACACTATATTTGCCTCATGATTACAGACCTCCGTTCAGATACTTTTACCAAACCCTCTCCTGCCATGCTGGATGCCATGTTTAAGGCGCCTGTAGGCGATGATGTTTTTGGGGAAGATCCATCCGTTAATAAGTTGGAAGCCATGTCGGCCGAAATGTTTGGTATGGAAGCTGCCTTATTTTGCCCCAGTGGTACCATGACCAACCAGATTGCCATAAAATGCCATACCCAGCCGGGAGATGAAGTGATATGTGATAAAATGAGCCATGTGTACATTTATGAGGGTGGAGGTATCGCCTTTAACAGTGGTTGCCAGGTTAAGGCTCTTGATGGAGATCGGGGAAGAATTAC
>JBBKXU010000228.1:0-9279 GCA_037969645.1 Ferruginibacter sp.
GCCGGCTGCATGCAGCCGGCTTATATATTATTACCAGTTTGGGTTATTGCAATAAAAAAATATTCATTGTATTTTACCAAGATAAAAAAAACACAGCACTATGAAAGTCTTTCTCAGTCATTCCTGGAAAAATAAAATAGAAGCACAAAAAATTGCCGATGATATTAAAGCAGCCGGTACCGATTTGTGGCTCGATGCTAACAATCTTTTACCGGGCCAGTTAATTCAGGATACTATTGATGAAGTGCTGGGTAAAATTGATGTAGTCGTACTTGTGTGGTCAAAAGAAGCCAGTGATTCTGGCGGCGTGGCTGCCGAAATTTTTACCTGTTCAAAGCTTAATAAAATCATAATACCATGTTGCATAGATGAGACTCCTTTACAGCTGCATCCTTATCTGGGCAGGATAAAAGGAATAGGATTTAAAGATTTTACAGACGGCTTGGGCAGGCTTAGAATGGTTTTATTGAATTACATGACCCGTGACTTTAACATGCAGGATAGCGACAGCATCAGGCTGTTAAACGAGTTTTTAGGAACATTGGAAACCGCAAATCATCTTGTACATAAAGAAAACATTAAAGAAACCGGTACCGAAGAGGAAAAGGATTTTTGGGTAAATAAAGTTCAGCAAACGCAGGATGCTTCTTACGAAAAGCTGAAAGAAGAAGAAAAGGTTGGAAAAGAAGCGACCGCTTTTTTGAATAAAAAAATGGAAGAAATACAGCAAAGCCTGAATGATAAAGCCTCGTTGGGTAATATTTTACAGGAGATGAAAGATTATAAACATGCGGGTAGGCCTTATATGCAAACGATCATCACTCAGGTAGAAGCCATTTACAATAGTTTTGAAAATACCGATACCGATGATGCAGTTACTAAGTACAGAAATGAAATGGAAGAAAAGCTGAAGTCTTCGCAACAACAATTGAAGAGTAGTTTTGGCATACTTGCCGATTTTTTATTTACCGCTGCATTTGATAACATGCAGTATTTCTACATGAGCTCTGCCGATCATTTAGAAAAACTACTGGAGCTTAGCCGTCAAGAGAATGTTCATCCCTTAATTACAGATTGTGCCAACGAGCTTCTACAATACATAAAAACTCCCGGCGGTGTAATTGATAATAACCAGTATGGTATTCTTGGTTATGCAGATGATGCTTATTTTATACAATGTATGTTGGCTAATATGCAGGAGGGCGGCGTGATTGACACGAGTGACTGGAATATTGACTGGGTCAAAATCAACGCAGGCAGCGAAGTGGTATTTAATATTATCGGTAATGGCATTAAAGAACAACTGGATAATAATATTACTGCCTATTGCAAGCAGCTTCTTCAAAAATATAATCCGCAGGCTGCTCAACAAAACAAGCAGAAAGAAAAACTACAACAAATGAAAGATGATGTATGGAAAGCAAAACTGATGAGCCTGGAAACATCCATGATTCATAATCCGATATGGTAGTTACTTTGTTTTAAACTTATTTATAGCATTTTTTGTAAACTCACTCAAAACCAGTTTACCACTTATTGCGGCCCGCTCTTTCAGCAACTCATCCCAATGCTCAGTGCCTCTCCAGAAAGTTTTTTTCATTTCGGCCATTGCCTCAGGGTTAGAGTGCGCCAGCGTATTTGCTAAACGATAAACGGCTTCATCCATATTTTCGATGCTTTCATGTACTTCGGCAAACAGGCCTTTCTTTTTAGCCCAGTCGGTACTGCGCCAACCGGTTGCATCAATAGCCAAAGCGTTAAATGGACCAACACCTATTTTTCTCTCCACTGCAGGGCCTACAACAAATGGACCAATGCCCACAGCCAGTTCGCTCAATTTAATTTCGGCATATTTAGTAGCAATAGCATAATCAACTGCCGATGCAAGGCCAACGCCGCCGCCCACACATTTACCTTGTATTCGTCCAATGATGAATTTTGGGCATTTACGCATGGCATTTATCACATTGGCAAATCCACTGAAAAAAACTAGCCCTTCATTTTCATTTTGTATGGCAACCAGTTCATCAAAACTGGCACCAGAGCAAAAAGTTCTGTCACCACCACTTTTTAGTATAATCACTTTGGTTTCATCATGCGTTCCGGCAAAATGAATTTCACGGGCAAGCTCTTCTAAAATTTTTCCCGGCAGCGAATTACTTTGTGGATGAAAAAATTCGATAGTATTAATGCCGTGTTCAATATGGGTTTTAACGTATGCTTCTGTCATAAAATGCTTTTTTCAAAATTACAAAAACTAATTTGCCTTACATTTAATAATTATAACAACTTAGCTGTTGTTTGTAACGCTTATAATTAACTTAGCTTCGGCTTCCTAAAACCAGCAAATATCTAACCGCATGAAGTGGCTGTTTTTGTTTTATTATTATTTACTGGCTAATGGGTTAGTCCTTTTTTTCATCGGCGTTTTCCGTTTAAGAAAAAACCCGGCAAGTAAATACTATTTTTTACAGTACATCGTATTATTGCTATTGGTGGCCGAGCTTGTTACCACAGAGTATATTTTCCGGCATGTAAGCTTTTATTGTTATGCCGATTTGCCCATACGTTTTTTGCTAACCCCTTTTATTTATCTGTATGTATGCAAATACACAAATCCCCAATTCAAGCCTTCAAGAAAAATTTTGTACTGGCTTTTTGTTCCGGCCGTTATTGAACTTATTTGCTTTAGCGCAATCAGTATTTATTATGCTGCTCATCCACATTCGTTTGAAGACCGATTAAAAATCGCCAACACTTCAACTTATTACTATGTACGCACATTTTTAGCTTTATTGTTTAATATCACCGTGGTATATTTTGCTTATTCCAGAATAAAAATGTTCTCCTGGAATATCTTTAAAGTGCTTTCTAACATTAAGCAACTAACCTTTATCTGGCTTAAAGTCATTTTAGCTATTTCTGTTTTTTTATGGATTTATTGGCTGATTACTTTTTCGGTTGAAACCATTTTTCCCGTTGGGCCCGTGGTATTGTATATGTACTATTCGCTTTACTTGTTGATTGCCCTGATAGTTTTGGTTTTTGGATACTTTGCTATTTTAAAGCCGTACGTGGCCGAAGCTTATATACGGGCTTCGGAAGATATAGATGCAGTTAGTACTGAACAAGATTGGTTAGTTCATCCATCGATAGAATTTGAAAATGAGATGCTTATTGATAAAGAAAAGGAATTAGATGAGGAACCAGGCATTTTTAAACAATATTTTACATCGCTGGAAGCATATATCTCCAAGACAAATTGTTTTACCAATCCGGATATTACATTGGTTGAAATTGCCAAAAACCTGCAAACCACTTCTTTCAATATATCAAAAGCCATAAAAATTTACTCCAAAGAAGGCAGTTTTTACGAATACATCAACAAATACCGTCTGGTTTATTTTCTTGGATTATTAAATAATCCCGAAAGCGATCGGTTTACTATTAACACACTTTCTCTACAATCGGGATTTACATCAACCACTACATTAAATAAGTATTGTAAAAAAATTACCGGAAACACACCCTCTAAAGCAAAAGCTTTATTAACTAACGGCAAAACCATTGAAGATTTGCTGAACAATTAATTAAAACAGATTTATTTTTTGCCTTTTTACACCCGGTTAAACCGCATACAAAATACTGGTAATCAACACTTAACCGCTGCATCTAATTAACTGAACAAGGTTGTAAATAGCCTTGTGTTTCCTTTAACACAGATCGCCCGTTTTACAGCCGATATTTACCGAATCAAACTATTTAATTCAACCATGTCAACAACAACTACCTATATGAACATCAAAAGCAAGTTGTCAAATCCAATCGTTATCTCCCTATGGGCAATTAGCCTGTTCTTTTTAAGTTCTTGCATTAAAGACCCTGCTGGCGGTGGCGGCACAGGTGGTGGCAGTCCGCTTACCGAACGGATTATTCTGGATACAGCTTACGGCACTAATCCTTTACAAAAAATGGATATTTATTTGCCGGCCGGACGTACCAATGCCACTAAAGTGTTAGTATTAATACATGGTGGCGCATGGGAAGCAGGTGATAAAGCCGAAATGAATTATTATAAGAATTTATTAAGATCGAAATGGCCGGAAGCCGCCATTGCCAACATAAATTACAGGCTAGCAAGCAATACAAACAATATTCATCATGCCGAAATTATGAGTGATGTTACCGCCGCGGTAAACATGATGGTTAACAACAAAACCAGTTTCGCCGTTTCCGATACCTTGGGTATGATTGGAGCCAGTGCAGGCGCTCATCTGGCTGTGCTATACACCTACGCATACAATGGCAACAATAAAGTAAAAGCAGTGGCCGATTTTTTTGGTCCGGCCAAGCTAAGCGACTGGAGCTGGTACAATACCTTCAATATTTTTTTAGGGAAGTCTATCAGCGAAATTTTAACCAAGTATAACGGCGCTACTTGGAATGTTCCGCTATACGATTCAAACAGTCCTACCGAAGTTGCAACGGCACAATCGAAACCTACCATTATTTTTCATGGCTCACTTGATGTTATTGTACCACAGTACCAAAGCCAATGGCTTAATGCAAAGCTTAATACACTGGGCGTAACCCATGAATATCACGAATACATTGATGGTCACGGTTTTAACACGGGTAACACCAACGATGCTATGAATAAAACGGTAACTTTCTTAAAAAATAATTTAAAATAGCGGAGATAGCTTTTGCAGTCTTTCCATTTATGTTAAATAAAAATAATGTTGTATTTTTATTTCTCTCATCTCAACACTCAATTTATTTAACAACTAAAATATTCAGTAATGGGAAAGTTTATTATTTCTACCAGAACAAATGGTGAATTTCAATTTAACTTAAAAGCCGATAACGGGCAGGTTATTTTAACCAGCGAGGGTTATACTACCAAGGCTGCATGCAACAATGGAATTGAATCGGTGAAAAAAAACTCACAGAGTAAAGACAATTTTGAAAGACTGGTTGCCAAGAATGGCAAACCCTATTTCAATCTAACAGCCGGTAACGGACAAATCATTGGTACCAGCCAGATGTACGAATCGGAAGATGGTATGGTGAACGGCCTGGCTTCGGTTTTAAAAAATGCACACAATGCCGATGTGGTAGATGAGACGGCTTAATATTATTTAAAGAGCAGGACGTTGGTCCTGCTCTTTTTTTTATTTCTTCATGGCAACCATCGTTAGTATTGTTGCCACGCCTGTTACCTCATCGGTTTCGTCAATCATTTCTACCAGCCATTTTACAATTCCTTTTTCAATATCATCACCCCGCTTAAAATCTTCGGGGTTTTCAACAACACGTTTATCGTTCAGTAATTTCTGTTTGCAGGTAAAGCGGATATGTATTTCGCTGCCGGGGTAAACCGGTTTTGTAAAACGCAATTCATCAATACCATAATTCAACAGCACCGGATTTTTTTCGTAGCTATCTACAAATAAACCGGCGGCAAGACTCATAATAAAATAACCATGCGCTACCTGTTGCTCAAACATGGTACCTTCAAAATGGGTTGTTTTAACGTGGGCATAAAAATGATCGCCGCTCAGGTCGGCAAACTTATCAATGTCTTCCGATGTAATGGTTCTTTTTTCAGTGATAATTTGTTCGCCAACTTCAAGCTCTTCAAAATATTTGGTGAACGGGTGTTTGCCGGGATCTTTTCCTTCTGCGTATTGTTGGTACACATTGGTGATGGCCGTGATAGTTGTTGGAGAACCTTGTATGGCGGTGCGTTGTAAATAATGTTTTACACCCCTCAATCCACCCATTTCTTCTCCACCACCGGCTCTGCCCGGGCCGCCGTGAATAAGCAATGGCAAAGGCGAACCATGGCCCGTGCTTTCTTTAGCACATTCGTTGTTCAGTACTAAAATTCGACCGTGGTGCGATGCTGCACCAATAACATATTGCTGTGCAATTTTGTAATCGGCGGTAACAATGGTAGATACCAGGCTTCCTTTACCTAGTTTACTCAGGTCAATGGCATCTTCGGTTGTTTTGTAAGGCATAATGGTACTAACCGGACCAAAAGCTTCTACTTCGTGTGATGGATTTGTAATATAGCCCGGCACAATATCCCAGGGTTTTTCATTCATTAACAAAACCGGACTCATAAATGCTCCTTTATTTGCATCGGCTCCTACAACATCAACACTATCAAGGCTACCATAAATTATCTGTGAAGATGCCAATAATTTTTGCACCTGTTCCTTAACTTCAATGCGCTGTTTTTGTCCGGCCAGCGAACCCATTCTTACTGTCGCATTCAACGGATCACCAATAACGGTTTGCGAAAGCGATTTACCAATTTCATTCCACACATCTTCCATTTTATTTTCCGGCACAAAAATGCGACGGATGCCGGTACAACGTTGCCCGGCTTTTAAAGTCATTTCTTTACGTACCTCCTTTACAAAAATGCTCCACTCGGGCATTCCAGGCGTAACATCCTCACCCAAAACAATACAGTTTAACGAATCGGCTTCCATATTAAAAGGTGTATTCTCTTTTAAAATGATTGGGTTCGATTTTAACATCAATCCTGTTGTTGCAGAGCCCGTAAACGTTACTACATCTTGTGAGTTAACATGATCTAAAATATCGCCGGCGCTGCCGCATATTAATTGCAGAGATCCTTTGGGTAAAATATTACTGGCTATTATTTCTTTAACGACAGCTTCAGTTAAATAACTAGTAACTGTTGCGGGCTTAACCACACAGGGCATTCCGGCCAATAAATTAACGGCAATTTTTTCCAGCATACCCCACACTGGAAAATTAAATGCGTTTATGTGAACAGCGATTCCTTCTTTGGGTACTAAAATATGCGTACCCATAAACGTATTATTGGGGCTTAAGTTATGGCTATCGCCATCTACAACAAATGTTTCGTTACTTAATTTTCTTCGAAGTGACGCATTCGCAAATAAGTTTCCAATACCGCCTTCAATATCAACCCAGCTATCTGCTTTTGTTGCACCGGTTTTATAACTGATGGCGTAAAATTCATCTAAATGATTTCTTAAATGCAATGCCAATGCCTTCAGCATATTTCCTCGCTCATGAAAAGTCATTTTACGCAAAGCAGGGTTACCAACGGTTCTGCCGTATTCCAAAATTGATTTAAAATCGAGGCCTTGGGTTGAGGCTGCAGAAAAGGCTTCACCAGTTACGGCATTGTACAATTGCTGGCCGTCTCCATCTCCGGTTATCCAGTTGCCGGTTATATAGTTTTCTAGTTTCATCAATCGTTAGTTTAATCTGCTAAGTTAACTTAAAAAGAAAAGAGGCATAATGCCTCTTCGGTAAATAATTTATAATAACCCAAACTGTCTTAAATGATGCGTAACATGTTTATAATGCAACAAAACCCACTCGGCATAATTCAATTCTCCAAAAACAGGATGCATAGTTCTTTTCTCTGTATCATCTTTAAAAAAAGTTACAAAGTAAGCAATGGCTTCTTCCAATTTAACTAAAGCCTCTTCCATATTTGCATAGCGCAGCGGCATGGGCGTTTCTCCTAAAACTTGTGCTGGTGCTTTTGTGTTTTCCCTAAACTGCTTTTCGCTATATAAAAACTCCAGGAATTTTGGCAAGTGTTCTTCAGGCGTTGTTAATTCAAATTTTATTTTGCCGGTTGAAACAACAAAAATTGTTCCCACATGCTCAATCATTTCCTGACTATTCATCACCCCCCATTTTGCCGTAGCATCAGCAGGCAAGCTCTTGAACAAAGTGATACTCTCCTTCGTTATAAAATCAAATTTCTGTTGGTCCATAATATTATTTTTAGTCTCACAATGTAAAACAAAAAAGCACCCAAAAAAAGGGTGCTTAATACTTTATACAGGCATAAAAGATTACACTCTTTTGTCTATTTCAACACAAAGCCTTGTAAAAATTTCATCAATGGTTCCTTCTCCTTTTACCATCACCACTTTATCAAACTGCTTATAATAATCTGCTACCACAGCTGTTTTGTTACGATACTCAACAATACGTGCTTTAATTACATTTTCATTATCATCATCGCTTCTGCCACTGGTTTCGCCTCTTTTCAATAATCTTTTAATAAGCTCCTCTTCACTAACATCTAAAGCCAGCATAGCCGCAATGGGCGCCTTTTTTAGCTTTAATAATTTATCAAGCGCTTTTGCCTGCTCCGATGTGCGGGGAAATCCATCAAACAAAAAGCCTTTTGCCTCCGGATTTTCATCTAGTGCAGAGCTGATCATACCAATCACTACTTCATCGGGCACGAGTTGCCCCTTATCCATAAAATTTTGTGCTTCATTACCCAACGGAGTTTGGCGATTAATTTCACTTCGCAGCAAATCACCTGTACTCAAGTGCTTCAGGCCATATTTAGCCATTAATTTTTCGCTCTGTGTGCCTTTGCCACTACCCGGTGGGCCAAATAATATCAAATTAAACATATACTTACTATCCTTGTGAAGACAGCAAATATAACAATCGTACTTTAAATATTCATTAACAGTTTTGGTTATTTGTTTAAAATCTGCAAAAAGTCATCTTACGTACATTAAAACAAACTATTTAAACCGAAATTTGTTAAAACGTATGCGTCAGATATCATTCATAGCCATCATTGCCTCTATATTCATCTCAAGCTGCGCCAATTCGCAGGTTAAAAAAAAGGATACATTAAATATGGAACCTACTAAAAAAGAAAGTCCGTTAGTTTCTAAAGCCGATACAGCCAAGGTTGAAAAGACCAACGAAGAGTGGAAAAATATTCTACCAGCAGATGTTTACCATATTTCCCGTGAAAAAGGAACCGAAAGAGCTTTTACCGGAAAATTCTGGGATTTTAAAGAAGGCGGAACCTATTACTGCAAAGCCTGCGGCAATCCTTTGTTCAACAGCAATGGCAAATTCGACAGCAATTGTGGCTGGCCAAGTTTTTTTGAACCCATCAGTAAAGGAAGCATCATTTATGCGCCTGATAATACATTTGGTATGGCCCGTACAGAAGTAATGTGCGGCAAATGCAATGGGCACCTGGGCCATGTTTTTGAAGATGGCCCGCCACCAACCGGTTTGCGCTATTGCATCAACTCTGTAATTCTCGATTTTGAAAAAGCAAAAGACGCAGAACAAAAGTTTGATAAAAAACAATAGTTAATCAACTTTTCTTACGCAAACCAAATGGCAATGATCAACTTTTTGCACATTGTAAAAAGCGCCGCTGTAAAAATATTTGGTTACCACCTGAGTGCCGTTTGCTTCGGTTGAACT
>JBBKXU010000229.1:0-6886 GCA_037969645.1 Ferruginibacter sp.
CCTGAAATTAAACGCATTCAACAATTAGAAAATAAATATACTTCTGGTATGTTTTCGGGGTTGGCAAGAGGGTACCAGTTGAACGTGATTGACGATAAAAATGCCTGGGCACAAAGCGATGTCCTTAATTATATAGTATATAGAGTTCCGGGACTAGGGGTTTTTACAATATATGGTGAGAGATTTATCGGAGACCCAAGGTCTAAAGGAAAAATACTAACATTTCTTAATGAAACGGAATTACCAGACCAAATAGGGCTTCAATCTATTTCAATGACACAAGTTGCCTATATTAAATATATTCCTGGAATAGTTTTAGGTTCCTCATTCACTACAACAGGAGGAGTGTTGTACATCTACACTAAAAAAGGGGATGAAATGGACGTAGAGAATAATTCAGTTATGCCGAAAGTAAAATTAAAAGGATATGATATAGCACAGGATTTTGCAAGCCCGGATTATAATGACAAAAAGAACCTGTTAAATACTGATATGCGTACAACTTTATATTGGAATCCATATATAGTTACTGATGGAGTAAATAATAAAATAGAAATTAAGTTTAACAACAATGATATTTCGAAAAAACTATTACTTACCATAGAAGGCTTTAGCGAAGAAGGGAAATTAATTCATATTGAAAAGCTCATAGAAGACCAATAATGAATACATTTCCTTTTTATGGCCAGATAAACCAAATGGATTGCGGACCAACCTGCCTTTACATGGTTGGCAAATACCACGGCCGTAGTTTTAGTTTAGAAAAACTAAGAGCATTAACAGAAATTGGTAAAGAAGGAGTAAATATCCTTGGCATTAGCGATGCTGCAGAAAAAATTGGCTACCGCACACAGGCAGTTCAATTAAATATTACGGAATTAAAAGAGGCAAAACTGCCTTGCATATTACATTGGGGGCAAAACCATTTTGTGGTTTTGTATAGAATAAATAGATCTCTCCTTCGTCGAGATGACAGGTATTTTATAGCAGACCCAGGCAAAGGGTTGGTAAAATATGACCAACAGGAATTTGACCAACGTTGGTTTAGTAGTAATAGCAATAATGGAAATGCAGGTATAGCTCTTTTATTAGAGCCCACACCAGCTTTTTACAATAATGAATATGATGACAGTTTTACCGAGGCCGATAAAAAGGGTTTTGGAAACATAATCAGGTACCTGTACCCGTACAAAAAGTTAATTGTACAACTTGTATTGGGTTTATTACTGGGCAGTTTGCTGCAACTTATTTTTCCTTTTCTTACCCAAAGTATCGTAGATACGGGTATTAACACAGGTAATATCAGTTTTATTACGCTGATACTTTTTGCACAGCTTGCCTTATTTGCAGGCAGGCTTTCGGTAGATTTTATTAAGGCATGGATACTGTACCATATAAGCAGCAGAATAAACATAAGCATACTTACCGATTTTTTAATTAAGTTAATGAAGCTGCCGCTTAGTTATTTCGATAGCAAAAAGACAGGTGATATTATGCAGCGCATGAATGACCATAGCCGCATACAGAATTTTCTTACTGGTACATCGCTAACAACCTTGTTTTCGGTTTTTAACTTAGTTGTTTTTTCGGTGGTGCTGGGTATATACAGCTTGCCGGTGTTTTTTGTTTTTGCGGCCGCAAGCGTATTGTATGTTTTATGGATAATACTTTTTCTGAAAAAACGTAAACAGTTAGATTATAAACAATTTGATGTTGCTGCACAGGAGCAAAGCAAAACCATACAATTAGTACAAGGTATGCAGGAAATAAAACTGCATGGCTGCGAAAAGCCAAAACGCTGGGAATGGGAACGGCTGCAGGCCAAAACTTTTAAATTGGGGATGAAAGGGTTAGCCTTAAACCAATGGCAACAATCGGGTGCTTTTTTTATTAATGAGGGTAAGAATATCATCATTACTTTTTTGGCAGCAACGGCGGTTGTAAACGGGCAAATGACTTTGGGCGGTATGCTGGCTATACAATATATAATTGGACAACTTAACAGCCCGATAGAACAAATGATTGGATTTGTACAAAGCTGGCAATTGGCTAAAATAAGTTTGGACAGGTTGAATGAAATACATCAAATAAAAGATGAAGAAGCCTCCCCCAGCCCCTCCCGAGGAGGGGAGTATGGAGGTGAACTGAGCAAAGTAATGCCTACGAATAGAACAATTGATTTAGAGGGAATTTCTTTTACCTATCCAGGAGCAGGTAATGAGGCTGTTTTGAAAGATATTGACCTAGCCATATTTGAAGGTAAAACCACAGCAATTGTTGGTACAAGCGGCAGTGGTAAAACAACGCTGCTGAAATTGTTACTTAAATTTTATGACACATATAAAGGGAGGGTAAAGGTTGGTGGGGCTGATATTGCAAATCTCAGTCACAGAGCTTGGCGGCAGGGAATTGGCGTTGTAATGCAGGAGAGTTTTATGTTTAGCGACAGCATTGCAGCGAATATTGCCGTAGGTGATGAACATATTGATACAGCGAGGCTGAAAGAAGCTGCAATTATTGCGAATGTTTTAGAATTTATTGAAAGCCTGCCGCTGGGCTTTAATACAAAAATTGGAGCAGAGGGTATGGGGATAAGCGCAGGGCAAAAGCAGCGAATTCTTATTGCCAGGGCAGTATATAAAAACCCTGAGTATATATTTTTTGATGAAGCAACAAATAGTTTAGACGCAAACAATGAGTCTGTCATTATGAAAAATTTGGCAACATTTTTTAAAAATAAAACGGTAGTAGTGGTTGCTCACCGGTTAAGTACGGTAAAAAATGCCGACCAGATTGTAGTACTTAATAATGGGTTAATTACAGAACTGGGAACACATAATGAATTGGTGAGTCAGAAAGGAGGGTATTATACTTTGGTAAAAAATCAATTGGAATTGGGAGACTAAGTAGGATAACTTTTTAAATTATCAGATTGTCAGCCTGAGCCTGTCGAAGGCGGCTTTATCAGAATAATCCGGGTTCGACAGGCTCACCCTGACAACTTTTAGATTGGTAATAGCGTATTGGTTTAAACAAATTAGATTATGCCTGAAACAACAAATGATGATATAAAATTACTCTCTAACGAAGTGCAGGAGATAATTTCTTACAGGCCTGTATGGATTTTACGTAACGGCATTACTTTATTTTTTATTATAGTGTTGTGCCTCATTGCCTCAACGTTTTTTATCAGTTACCCCGATATTGTAAAAGCAGGTGCTGTACTTACTTCTATTAACGCACCTAAGGAAGTAAAAACAAAAACGGAAGGTAAACTTATAAGGCTGGAGGCGGTTGAAGGCAAGTATGTAAAACAACATGATGTGCTCGGTTTTATGGAAAGCAATGCCAATCATATTGAAGTTATATCGCTGTCAAAAACGATAGATTCTTTGCAACTGTTGATGAGCCGTGGCAATGCGGAAATAATACCAAGATACCTGTTACAGCCTTATCAAAAACTAGGAGAGGCTCAGCAGGCTTATCAGTCTTTTACACAGGCCTTCATTTTGTTTAAACAGTACCTGCAGAATGGATATTATTTAAAAAGAAAAGCCATGTTGCAAGCTGATATGGTTTACTTACAACGGCTTCACGAAAACTTACTACAACAAAAGGACATGCAGCTAGAAGATGTTGGCCTAGCGAAAGAAACTTTTGATGCCAACAAATCTTTAAAGGAAGATAAAGTAATATCGCCATTAGATTATCGTAACGAAAAAAGCAAGTATATAGGCAAAGAATTAACTATTCCGCAAATTTCATCTGCCATTATTAGTAACGAAAGCAGCCAGCACGAAAAGCAAAAAGAAATATTGCAATTGGAAAATGATATAGCACAGCAAAAAGGCTTATTCCTACAGGCATTGAATACTGTAAAAGCATTATTAGATGAATGGAAGAATAAATATCTGCTTGTAGCGCCTATTGACGGCAAGGTCGCTTTTGCAGGGTTTGTACAGGAAAATCAGCAATTAAGAAATAATGCTACGGTTTGTTTTATTAATCCTGAAAACACTGAATATTTTGTGTTGGTAAATATTCCGCAAAATAATTTTGGGAAAATAAAGCAAGGGCAAAAAGTTTTGTTGAAACTTCCTTCATATCCATTTCAAGAGTTTGGCGCTATTACGGGCAAATTAGATTTTATTTCAAACATGCCCACCGATAGCGGTTATCTTGCTAAAGTAGTTTTACCGGAAGGGTTGTTAACAAACTATAAAAAACGGGTACAATACCATGAGGGTTTATCTGCACAGGCTGAAATAATTACGGAAGATTTGAAATTAAGCGATAGGCTTTTAAATCAATTAAGGTCGGTAATGAAAAATAATTAACTGTGTAAAAAAATATGGGATGCCAAAGGCATCCCATAAAAATAAAACATAATTAAAGTAAAATTGCCATTCTTTGTTGAATGGAGCGTCGCCAATGAAGCCAAATCAGGGCACTTCAGTTTGTAACATAATAATTAAAGATTCTCCAACGCCGCATTCATACTCCTCACTGCATCTGCACTCTTATCAAATGCCGCTTGTTCTTCATCATTGAGTTTGTAATCTATAATTTTTTCTATACCACTACGGCCAATAACAACCGGCACTCCAATGCAAATATCTTTTTGTCCGTACTCGCCATCAAGGTAAACGCAGCAAGGGAATAATTTTTTCTCATCTCTTACAATCGCTTCAACCAAAGCAGCACCAGCGGCTCCGGGTGCATACCATGCCGATGTGCCCAATAAACCCGTAAGTGTTGCACCACCAACCATCGTATCTGCTACGACTTTTTTCAAAGCTTCGGCATCTAAATAATTAGCAACAGGCGTGCCCTGGTAAGTAGCTAATCTTGCTAAAGGAATCATAGTAGTATCGCCATGTCCGCCAATCACCACAGCTTGTAAATCGGTAGCAGTAACACCCATAGCCGTTGAAAGGAAATATTTAAAACGGCTGCTGTCTAAAATGCCGCCCATGCCTATAATTCTGTTTTTAGGCAGTCCGCTCGATTTTAAAGCCAGATAAGTCATTGTATCCATCGGGTTGCTGATAACAATAATGATGGCATCAGGTGAATGCTTCAACAAATTTTCAGTTACTGATTTTACAATACCGGCATTAATGCCAATCAGTTCTTCACGGGTCATGCCGGGTTTACGAGGTATGCCCGATGTAATTACAGCTACATCTGTACCAGCCGTTTTTGTATAATCATTGGTACTACCAATTATATTGGTGTCAAAACCCAATAGCGTGGCGGTTTGCATTAAATCCATGGCTTTACCTTCGGCTACGCCTTCCTTAATATCAAGTATCACCAGTTCATCGCAAAGTTCTTTACGGGCAATATTATCGGCACAGGTAGCACCAACGGCTCCGGCACCTACTACAGTTACTTTCATTTATTTATATTTAAAGTTGAAAAATTAGATGAGTTGCAAAGATAATTAATTACCAAAGGACTTATTATTGATTTTTTATAAATGGTTATCCTACAGTACTTCTGCTATCTTTTCAACCGGACTGTTGCCATCAAAAGCTTTTACAAAACGCCCTTTTTTATCGTACACAAAAATAGAAGGGTACGATTTTACATTATAAAAAGTACCAAAAAAATCATGGGCATCTCGGCCCATAATAATACTTGGGTAATCTGCAATTTTATATTCTTCATAAAAAGGCTTTAAAAGCCTGTGCTCCAGCGGCGATGTCATAATAATTTGTGCTTTTTTAAACAGGCCGATATTGGCAGTAATGGCTTTTGTTTCCTGTTGGCAATGGTCACAATCCGGACTAAAAATGATAATGATGGTTGATTTTTTCTTTGCTAGGTCTTCTCTCGTAAACCGGCTGCTGTCGGATACTTTTGTTATGCTGAACGGTGGAATGGTAGGAAATCGCAAGTAAATTAAGTTACTGTCGGCCTGGGCAAAACCCTTGTTACACAAGCAGGCGCATATTAATATCAAAAGCCATTTTCGCATTCGTTCAAATTTTGGTAAAACTAATTTCTTTGTTTTATAACGATATGTTAAGTACTAAAATCGTTTTTGTTGATGTCGAATTTCGCATTTAGCCCTACTATCACTACTTTTGCAGCCTCCCGAAATGTATCGGGATAAAAATAAGATATTATGGCAACAACAGCAGATGTACGTTCAGGCTTGATCATTAAAGTAGATGGCAGCCTGTATACCGTTATAGAGTTTGGGCAAAATAAAACAGCCCGTGCAGCCGCCAAGGTTTGGGCTAAATTAAAGGGTGTAGATAATAACCGCTCTATTGAAATAACCTGGAACAGTGGTGAAACTATTCACCCAGTAAGGGTTGAAAAGAAGCCATATCAATATTTATATAAAGATGAAACCGGTTACAGCTTTATGGATACCGAGACTTTTGAGCAGATTACGGTTGAAGAAGGAATGATTGATGCGCCTAAGTTTTTAAAAGATGGACAAGAAGTATCAGTATTGATAAACGGCGAAACCGACCTGCCAATGGGCGTTGAGTTACCCGATAAAATTGTGTTGCTTGTAACGTACAGTGAGCCGGGTATGAAAGGTGATACCGCAACCCGTACTTTAAAGCCAGCAACGGTTGAAACCGGCGCTACTGTTAACGTTCCTTTGTTTGTTAATGAGGGAGAGTTGATACGGGTAAACACAAAGAGCGGTGAATACGTGGAAAGAGTAAAAGAGTAAGCTAAAAAAATAGACTGAAATGGGTAATAGAGCAATCTTTTACCTATTTTTATTTGAGTAATATTTGGCGATTTTTGCCCAAATTTGCTCAATTTTGGCCGATTTTGGGTAAAAAAAGCCTTTTTTTACCCTTTTTCAAAAATTTAGGTTGCAGTTATGATTAATCTTGCCATATCTTAGCAGCCC
>JBBKXU010000230.1:0-2810 GCA_037969645.1 Ferruginibacter sp.
ATGCGTTTGCCTTTTTCAAAAGACAATTACTTTTTTGCGGTGCAATCTGTTAATGAATCGGGTAACGAAAGCTTGCCGGTGGTGCCAATGCCGGGGAGGTAGTTGATGGGTGCTGTCATCCTGAGCGATAGCGAAGGATCTGCTGAACAGGGATACCAATGCTCAACAGATTACCATTGCCGGGCAGATCCCTCGTTCCTCGGGAAGACAGCAATATTGGGCTTTAGCAAAGTACTTGAACAGTAGAAAATTAACCTGTCACTTAATCAGCGATAACCTTAACAGTTCTATATCAGCTGCAACCATTTCTTTAACCAATGCGGCAAGATCAATTTTAGGCTCCCAACCAAGTTTTGCTTTTGCCTTGGCAGGGTTACCAATTAACAGGTCAACTTCTGTAGGGCGGAAATATTCTGGATCAACAGCTACTACAACTTTACCAATGGGTAATTGATATTGGGAATTATGGCAGGCTTTAACAACAGCCGTTTCCGAAATACCTTCGCCGATAAATTCCAGTTCAATTCCTGCCTCTGCAAAAGCCATTTTTACAAAATCTCTTACATACACTGTTTTGCCGGTAGCAATTACAAAATCTTCGGGGCTATCCTGTTGCAGCATCAGCCACATGGCTTCTACATAATCTTTAGCATGGCCCCAATCACGCTGCGAATCAAGGTTTCCTAAAAACAGGGTTTCCTGTTTGTCCATCACGATAGCAGCTACGGCCATCGTTACTTTGCGGGTTAAAAATGTTTCTCCTCTTAATGGGCTCTCATGGTTAAATAAAATTCCGTTGCAGGCAAATATGTTATAAGCTTCACGGTAATTTACTACAATCCAATAGGCATATAATTTTGCAACGCCATAAGGGCTGCGTGGATAAAAAGGTGTTGTTTCACTCTGCGGAACTTCCTGCACCAGTCCATACAATTCCGATGTAGATGCCTGGTAAAAACGAGTTGTTTTTTCCATACCTAAAATACGCAAAGCTTCCATAATTCGTAAAGCACCAATGCCGTCCGCATTAGCGGTGTATTCAGGAATATCAAAACTAACTTTCACATGGCTCATCGCACCCAGATTGTAAATCTCATCAGGCCTGGTTTCCTGTATGATTCTAACCAGATTCAGGCCTTCGGTTAAATCACCGTAATGCATTTTAAAACGAATATTCTCTTCATGCGGGTCCTGGTATAAATGATCTACCCGGCTTGTATTGATGAGCGATGAACGTCTTTTAATACCGTGTACCATGTACCCCTTGCTGAGCAACAGCTCTGCCAGGTATGCTCCATCCTGTCCGGTTATTCCTGTAATTAAAGCAGTCTTCATAATATATTTTAAGTACCGTTGTTATTTTAAATCGAAGGTAATTGTAGTTTTTGTAAAAAATCCTGATAGGCTGTATGTATGCCTTCCTTAAGATTGGTGCTGTATTGCCATCCAAGCTTATTTATTTTTGATACATCTAATAATTTACGGGGGGTGCCATCGGGCTTTGTGCTGTCAAATACAAGCTCACCTTCAAACCCGGTAATTTCTTTAATCAATTCTGCCAGTTCTTTTATGGTTATGTCTTCTCCACAGCCAATATTTATTATTTCCTTTTCATCATAATTGTCCATCAAAAATAAACAGGCATTGGCCAAATCATCTGCAAATAAAAATTCCCTTTTAGGAGTGCCCGAGCCCCAGATAACCACTTCTTGTAAACCCTGCTTCTTCGCTTCATGAAACCGCCGTATCAAAGCAGGCAATACATGTGAGTTTTCGGGATGATAATTATCATTTTTGCCATAAAGATTTGTAGGCATTACACTTATAAAGTTGGCGCCGTATTGATCTCTGTAGGTTTCACATAATTTAATGCCTGCGATTTTTGCTATGGCATAAGGCTCGTTGGTTGGTTCCAGCGGCCCAGTCAACAAATATTCTTCTTTAATAGGCTGAGGCGCCATTTTTGGATAAATACATGAGCTCCCCAGAAACAATAATTTTGTAACACCGTTTTTATATGCCGCATGAATAATGTTGGAAACAATCATCAGGTTATCATACAAAAAATCGGCTCGGTAAGTATTGTTGGCAATAATGCCGCCTACTTTTGCAGCCGCCAAAAAAACATACTGCGGCTTTTCGTCTTGAAAGAATGTTTCTACAGCTTCCTGGTTACGCAAATCAAGTTGTTTAGAACTACGATACACACAATTTGTAAAACCAGCGGTTGTAAGCGCATTTAATAAGGCGGAGCCAACCATTCCGGTATGTCCGGCAATGTAAATCTTATCGGTTTTGTTCATCATTAATTAAATTACACCTTGATTTTAAACGGTATAATTCATGTGAAGTTAAACGGATAATCGTATAATTTCAAATTGTGATTGAATGTTAATACAAACCTATGACTATTAAAAAAATTGGAAAAAAGCTGTATAGCCGGGATATTTGTTTAATTATGACAGACGGGGTTCCCTAAAAAAGAAGCTGCCATTCAAACTAATAAATAAATACAATGATCAAAATATACGCTTCACTAATTAGTATTTTAATTTCAACCTTAGTTATGGGCCAAAGCATAACCGGCGATTGGGAAGGCTCTTTAGAAATACAAGGCACCGACTTACCCATTGTTTTTCATATAGTAAAGGATAAGGCTAATAAACATAGCGCTACATTCGACAGCCCAAAACAAAAAGCTTATGGTCTGGAATGCAGCGAGGTAATTATAAAAGAAGACAGTGTGATTTTTATAATTCAGATGTTAAATGGGCAATATGCAGCCAAATTAAATAAAGACGATAAAGAGC
>JBBKXU010000231.1:0-7459 GCA_037969645.1 Ferruginibacter sp.
TTATGCGGTAACAGTTATTAAAAGCTATATAACTATTGTACTTGCCATTGGTTTAATTACTTTTATTTTTTACAGATTTGTTACGCCGTTTAAAAATATATTAATAAGGGGATTCATTATCATGTTATTTATTTTTGCGGTAGTTATTGCTGCTTTTGTCACTAATTTTACTGATCAATTGCAATTATTAGCCGAAGAATCGAAAGTTCAGGTTGATGCTTTTCAACGCAACTATCGAACTACACAACAGGATGATGAAGGCAGTTTAGCAGCTTTAAGAACTATGGAAATAGATGCAACGGTGGGCGGGTTGCTAAAAAGAAGCCCTATTGCTGTCTTCAATTGCTTATTTCGACCGTATGTATGGGAGAGCAAGAAAATATTTATTTTACTCAGTTCTTTGGAATCAATGTTTCTTCTTTTTTGCACTTTATTCCTGCTGTTAAAACTTAAATTTTTTGGATTTTTTAGGGAACTGTTTAATAACCCATTTATTTTAGTTTCCCTGATAATGGCGATACTTTTTGCACTTATTATCGGTTTTACCACCTATAATTTTGGCACTATTGCCAGGTATAGAATTATTCTACTTCCGTTTTATCTTTTTACTTTGGTTAACTTATACACGGAATATAAAGAAAAAAAGAAGTTAGCCGCTTAGTTCATTCAAAGCAAATTTATTAAGGAGTTTTGTTTATTAAAGATATTAGCTGAATGCCATTTATTGCCAATAGTATTAAATCTGTTTTAAGCTAAATCATTTAATTTCACACTCAGAAATACTTCAGATATTAATTAATGGATAATAAGAATAAAACCGGAACTTTTGTAATATCGCTCGATTATGAATTATTATGGGGTGTATGGGATGTAACCACAAAAGAAAAATACGGTAATCATATCCTGGGTGTTAAAGAAGTGATACCAGGTTTGCTTGACCTGTTTGCCTATTATAATTTTAAGGCAACATTTGCTATAGTGGGTATTCTGTTTGCGAAGAATAAAGAAGCATTGCAGCCCCATCTGCCCGCCCTTACGCCGGGTTACAGAAATCCCAACTACAATGTTTATTCAAAAGAATTTACTACAATCGGCAATGATGAAGATGATGATCCCTATCATTTTGGTTATCGTTTGTTTGAAATGATAAAAAAAAGTGAGCATGAAATTGCTACTCATACTTTCAGCCATTATTTTTGTTTGGAAGATGGCCAGACGGCTGAGGAATTTGACGCCGATATTAAAGCGGCAATACAAATAGCCAAGGAAAAGGATATCGAAATCAGCTGTCTGGTTTTCCCACGCAATCAACTAAATGAAGCTTATCTGCCGGTTCTGCTTGAGAATGGAATAAAAGTGTACCGCGGCAACCCTGTTTCATGGATATATAAGCCCCGTAAATTTTCTGCTGAAATACCTTTGGTAAGACTTTGCAGGTTGCTGGATACTTATTTACCTGTATCGGGTAACAATACTTTTTCGATTGACAAAGATGCAAACCTGCCGGTTAATATTCCGGCCAGCAGGTTCTTGAAACCTTATAATAAAAATTTAGCCTGGTTCGAAAAACTAAAACTGAAAAGGATAAAAAGCGAAATGACCTACGCGGCAAAAAATAATGAGCTTTATCACTTATGGTGGCATCCGCATAATTTTGGCGTCAATATTAAAGAGAACATGAACAACCTGAAAGTGTTATTGGATCATTACCAGGTGCTGCAAAAAAAATACGGTTTTGCCAATTACACTATGAAAGAAGCTGCAGGCATGTAGTCTTTATTTTATAGCTTTACGGCTAAGCTTTTATTCCATTGTACTTACCGCTACATGCAACAAAAAAAAATAATTTTCCTTGCCGCAGATTGCGAATCCTCCCGGTGGGTATATAATGCACTGGAAAAAGACTTCGCTTTTGAAGGCATAATGCTTGAGCAACCGGTTAGCAAAAAAACACTCATTGAAAATAGAATTAAAAAAATTGGCGTGATGCCTGTTATTGGCCAAATTCTTTTCACAGTAATGGTTGTGCCGATATTAAAATGGAAAGCGAATAAAAGAAAGATCGCACTGATTGATCAATATCAACTCGACAGCAAATTATTCGATGAGCGTAAAATAATCAGGGTAGGCTCAGTAAATAAAGATGCTTGTTTAGGAGCCATTAAAACTTTGAATCCAGATATTATTATCGTTAACGGCACCCGAATCATCAGTAAAAAAATACTGGAAAGTACAAACGCTATTTTTATAAATATGCATGTTGGTATTACGCCGCAATACCGTGGAAGCCACGGTGGTTACTGGGCAATGCGTAATAAAGACGAATCGAATTTTGGCACTACTATTCATCTGATAGATACTGGTATTGATACAGGCGCCGTAATTAAGCAGGTATTTGCAAAACCCGAAATGGAAGACAATTTTACAACTTACCCTGTTCTGCAAACGGCGATAGGCATTGCTACTTTAAAAGAACTATTACCTCAGATTATTTCGGGCAATTACGATGTAACAATTAATAAAGAAAAAGGTAAGATGTATTACCAGCCAACCATCTGGCAGTATTTTTTTGGGTAAGATATTATTCAGCTATTTCGCTGCGATACCATTGGGCAGTTTCCTTAACCATTCTTTCGGTAGTAAAATACTCAGCATATTTTTCATACCCCGCATCCGACAAATTTTTTCTTTCGGCAGGATTCTTCAATAAAAAGATAATTTTGTCTGCAAGCACCTTACTTTCATATACCGGTACCAGTAAACCAGTTTCATTGTTGCTGATAATTTCATTGGCGGCAGGTGCATCAAAAGCTATAACCGGCAGTTTCATGGCAAAAGCTTCTATAAAAACTAATCCAAAAGATTCGTACATAGAAGGAGATACCATTATGTCTGAATGTGCTAGAAAAGGATAAGGATTTGGCTGAAATCCTAAAAAGGAAATGTTTTTATCAATGTCTAGTGCCGCGGCCTGCTTCTCTAAATTCTCACGCTGTGTCCCATTGCCTATAACCAGTAATTTAATTTCCGGAAAAACCTTGACAACTTCAGGCATCGCATCAAACAAATAAGTATGGCCTTTCACTTCTTCAATTCGGCCCAAAATAATTAACTGCTGACTGCTAAACCGGTATTTACTTTTATCATCAGCTTCAACAATTGGTTTTATTTCAATTCCGTGATGAATAAATCTCAATCTTACGGGTGTAAGCTTTAGTTGAAAGTACAGGTCAGACATAGCTTTTGACACCGCCACCTGCCTATCAATATTGGCCAAAAGATACTTTGAAATAAAATAATAGAGGTTGTAATTAATCTTGCCTTTATTTCTATGATAGTTGCTGCAGTATTTTTCTTCGTAGCCGTGTTTGGTCGAAAGCAATATTATCCTCCGGTTGAAAAACTTCTTTACCATTACCGCCAACAAATCTGATTTAAATAAATGAGCGTGCAGGTATTGAATATCGCTTTGCTTGAGATATTTATTAATATACTTAGCAATTGAAAAAAAGTCTTTTACAGTACCGTTAATTAAAGTAGATTTTACTCCTCTACTATTAAGCTCATCGCAAAGACCGGTAAACTTATGAGCATCTTTAGCAGGCGTTACGCAAATCAGTTCGCATGTAATTCCTTCTTTTTGTAAGCCGGGTAACAAATCAAGCAGGTACTTTTCGGCGCCTGCCACCTGTTCGGAAAATATGAGGTGCAGAATTTTCAAGCGTTGAATATTTTATTGTACCCATTAAGCATTACACTGTTGCTGTAATTTTCTTTTGCAAAGTTATATGCCTTGTTTGCCAATGCTTCTGCCAGTACCGAATCATTGATGAGCAGGAGCATAGCAGCACGCAAAGCTTCTGTATTTTTTGCGGGTACCAGCAAACCATTTTCATTATTCCTGATCATATTATTAACTCCTAAAACATCCGATGCAACAATTGGCAGCCTGCAGGCCATTACCTGCATAATTGCTGTACTCATGGTTTCGCCAAGTGTTGCGTGCACATATATATCTAAAGAATTGATGAAGGTGGGTAAATCATTTTCTTCCAGCATACCTGTAAACTCAATAGCATGGTTGATATTTAAATCCTGCACCTGCTTCTCCAGAGCTGACCTGCAAACACCATCACCTGCAATGTATAATTTAAGAGGCTTACCAACAGTCGATTTTAAAAGTAATGCAAATGCATGAATCAGCGTTTGATGATCTTTTGTTTCGGACAAACGACTTTGCATGCCAATTTTTATGACAGCTTCATCAGATTTTACAGCCGGCTTATACACATCCAAATCAACACCATTGGGAATTACAGCGGTTCTTTTATCAGAGAAAAACAGAGACAGGCGTTTCTTTATAAAGTCCCGGTATTCAAGACTTAGAAAAACAACGGTGGTTGCTGTCATCAGCGAAACACAAAGGCCCAGCCAGTTTAATTTTGTTTTTAAATGGTTTGGTTGCGTTTCCCTTACAATAATTTTTACTTTTTTGTTGCTAAACAGCGTAGCTTTTTTTACAGGGAAAATATAGGAACTGCTGTGCAGGAAAATAATATCGGGCAGGCTTTGTTTGATTATTTTTTCTATCTGGCGGTAAGAGCCAAAATCGAAGCCGGCTTTCTTTTTTACATAGTGCCAGGTAATATTTCTTTGATTCGCTTTTTCAATATAACCTCCACGTACTTCTTCATTGCCAAAGAAAATAACTTCATACTCATGTTGCTTGTCTTTATCAGCATCTACCATCGAAAAAAAAACATTTCCATGCCCGCCTAAACCACTAAATGCTATATGCAGAATTTTCATTTTCGATTTTATTGCTTTATGGCTTTTTGCAATTTGCTTCTACACCGTTTCCTCCGTAAGCACATTGTATATCTACAGCGCCAAGGCCCTGCAGTGTATCAGTTATTTCCTTTTTATTGCGGAATCTTTTATGCCAGTCGGTTAACGAGTCGTGCGTATCGAGTAAGGCCCATTCCTGCTGTTGAGTTTCGTTGAACTGCGGAAAAACATTGTAGTAGGAAACAACTGGCGAAATGCGGTTCAGCAAAACAGAAAGCAATTTATACTTTGCTACTCTTTTATGCCAGGGCAAATATCGCTTTACTAATTTTTGAGTGTAAGGTATGGTGTAGTCTGATGTTTTTTTGCGAAGAAAAATCCTGTAAATACGAGCCAGTCTCAGGTAATTAGATCTGTCGAAAGAATAATGATCAATAACCAACATACCACCCTTTTTAACGAGCTTGTATAAGTCTTCAATTGTTTTTTCGCTATCAGGCGTGTGTTGTATTACACCCAGGCAAATCACCACATCAAAACTTTCATCAGCATAAGGCATATCGTTAATGTCGGCCTGTATAATCTGGTGCTTGTCTGAAATGGGAAAATTTTCTGCATTTACTTCTACTGCAGAACTCAGGTCGGAAGAAACAAGCAATGCTCCTTTTTTCAAAAGCACTTCGGTAAATCTACCGGCACCGCATCCAGCTTCCAAAACGGTTTTGCCCGCCAGCTTATCTTTTAAATCACCCAGGCAGCGATCTAATCTCGATTCTGAAATCGGTGAGCCTGTGTATGAATCTAATTGTGTCTTTTTGTATTGCTTCCACTGGTCGCCAAAAAGCGATGCATAGGAGCCGCTATCTACAAATCTTGGGATATCATGAAGTATATCAGCCGATCTGTCGTCGCTGACATATTGATCATTAATTTTTGTGTAGTGCTTGTTATTTTTTCTGTTGTAAAAAGCTGGAAACATAATTAAGCTTTAACCGGATTTTTCCTGATTTCTGAATATTTTTTTGCAAATGTAAGCGTTTCTTAAGCTTTTAAAGGGAACTAAGCCTATATAGAAAGGTTGCAAAACAGATATGTAGTCTAGTGCTGAAGAACTGTATGGTAAATATTCAACAGATTTTTAAGGTAGATTTCACGCCTTGCTGTGTTTTCTGCATACAGCTTAGCTTTTACCGCTAGTTGGTTTATATCAACTTCACTATTCAACACGGCTCTCAATTGATATGCAGCTTTTGGGGCATTGTTTAATTCAAAATAAAGTGCGTTATCTTTCACAATATTGGTTAAAGGAGGAATATCAGTAAGTATTACCGGCACACCAGCAGCCATAGCTTCAAAAACCGATAATGGGAACCCTTCATTAGTTGAAGACATGATAAAAAGGTCGTAATCAGCTATCACTTTATGTATATCTCTTGTTTGTCCCTTTAGGTTAACTTTTAAACCATTGTCTTTTATAAATTGACGGTGCTTTGCCGTTTCGCCGCCTCCGTAAATATCAAGCTCTATATTAGTTTCTTTTAGCTCTTTTAAAATCTCCAGCAGGTAAAAATAATTTTTTTGTGGGCGGAAGTTGCCAACAGCCAAAAGCTTCAATCCACTCTCCGTTGAGCCAATATAGTTTTTGGGTTGATGCTTGAAAAATGCATCGTCAACAAAATTTGGCAACACAAATGACTGTCCTTTGAATTTTATATTACCCAAAAAATCCTTTTTTGTAAATTCAGAAAGAAAAATAAGGTTGCAATATTCTTTCTTGAAAAAAAGCTTTTGCTCAAGAAATTTTAATTCACGCCGGGTTTCAAAATCTGTTGTATAAGCAATGTGTAACGTATGAACCTGCGGAACATCTTTAGGCCTGCTTAAATTTACATAAAAACTGGCAGGATTAAGGTGCGTATGAATGATATCAATCTTGTTATCCTTTATTATCTTTCTAATCTGCCGCAGAATTCTTACAATATCTGCACCTCCTTTATAATCAAGGCAAATCTGTTTTACATTTTTATCTACCAGCGATGATAAATAATCTCCTCCTTGAAAATATACCAGATAATTTTCGGTGTGCTCATTTAATCCGCCGGGTGCAAGTGAATTAACCAACAGCATTTCGGCCCCGCCAATCGTCATTGAGTTTATAATATGCAACACTTTCAATTTCATCGCTTACTTTGTTAATACCAGGATGGAAAATCCGCCAAAAGCTTTAACACCAAAATCGGGTTTAAGCCAATAAAAAAAACGGCGAAGCACGTTAATGATGTGTTCAAAAAAATTCATTTTCTTTTGCAGATCCATAACTCCCGGCGTGTAAAACCAGTCCAGCACCTCTTCTCCGGCATCCTGCAGGGTTGCCAATGCTGTGTCTTTCATAAAATAATGAAGATGACCCACCCGCTTGCGGGCACTGATGGGATAATTCGTTAGCACAGACCAAAGCGATATATCCAACGGAATATGAAATATTTTATAGGTTGATTTGTCTTTGCATTTTTTGATAAAGCCGAGATAATCATCAACATGTTCAAAAACATCAATCATTAAAAGCAAATCGTAATTATTATTATTTTGCAAAAGATCTTTTTGAAAAAAATGCAGCTTCTCTTTTTATCTTGATTGAGCCAACCTAAATGCATCGGGGGCAATTTCATAT
>JBBKXU010000232.1:0-5022 GCA_037969645.1 Ferruginibacter sp.
TCATTGCAAAATGTACCCGGTGGTAAAGTCTTCTATTTTACCTGGACAGAAGCAAATACGGATAGCATTATAACTGATGCCAAAATAGAGATAAAATCTTTGGCCAATTTTTTACACCAGGCTGCTCAGTCTACGTCAGTAAAAAATGCAGGACTGCTTGAAACTGCCGCCGGGTATGCTTCCTATATGATCAAGGATTATCCCGCAGCAAAATCATATTTGGCAGACGCAGATAAAATGCAGCTTACGCAAAAGGTAAAAGACCAATGGGCTTTAACCAATTTATTGATCAGCATTAATGAAAAAGATAAAATTGATGCTGAATTTGAAGAGCAAATCCTGCCTTCTTTACAATGGCTGGAAGAAAGAGTGAAAGCAGAAAAACCAGTCATATTGGATTATTGGCAAGTACAGCAATGGCGAACCATTTACCGTAATCTGATGAGTGAGATCATTGCAAAGCGATATCATGAGCAGGGCGATATAGCCAAACAAACTTTATGTATTGGCGCTGCAGACTGGATCATGAAAGGAACTCAGGATTATTATTCTCCAACAAATGGCATTGAGTTTATGAGGAATAATCTGATGAGTAAGGATGTTGAAAAACTGTACGCTTTGATAGCGGGTAGTCAGCCCAGCAAATTTGAAACCTATCTTTTTAAACACAATTCAGTTACAAAAAAAGAAGTAGTTGATTTTGCCGGCACTTCTTATTTAAGAGAATATGACTATAGTAAAGCCATTGAGTGGTTTAAAAAATCATCTGACAAAAAACTGATCGATAAAAACCCGTTCGATGATCTTTTGTACGACAGGGAAGAAAAATTGTCTGCTGAAAAAAAGTACAGCACTACCAAAATTGCTTTTGCTCAGGAAATGATGAAG
The DNA here is from genome assembly GCA_037969645.1 of Ferruginibacter sp. Lineage (GTDB taxonomy): Bacteria > Bacteroidota > Bacteroidia > Chitinophagales > Chitinophagaceae > Ferruginibacter. The sequence continues at coordinate 889 of JBBKXU010000232.1, forward strand.
CTGGAACAGATTGCTAAAAACAGCAAGTTTGCCGCAAACCTGTATTACAAATTGGCTTTAGGCATGTATAATATGACCTATTATGGTCATACCTGGGAACTGGTGCAATATTACCGCAGTGGCAGTGATGGATATTTTATTCCAAAGAGTGCGAACGGTTTTGAAAAAGAATATTACGGCGCTTTTAAAGCCCAATCATATTTTGAAAAAGCCCTGAATGCCAGTACTGATAAAAACTTTAAAGCCCGTTGTTTATTTATGATGGCTAAATGCGCTCAAAAACAAGTACATCAACCTCAATACAGCGAGTATGAAACCAATTGGGATCAGTACGATGTTGCAAATAAGGCCTACTGGCCTATGTTTAAAAAGAACAAATATTTTCCCCAGTTTGTAAAAGATTACAGCAGCACTGCTTTTTATAAACAGGCTTTCAGCAGTTGTAGCTATTTAAGAGATTTTGTGAAAAAACGCTGACAACCTTGTTGGGAGTTAAACAAAAACGCCACTCAATTGAGTGGCGCCTTATCTTATGTTTGTGCTTATTCAAACCAATTTAACTACAGCCCATGCTGTTACCGCAATTTAAACACTTGTAACAGGTGCCGCTGCGTACGGTAATATGTCCGCAGGTATTACAGGCCGGTGCATCGCTCTGCATGCTTTTTGCTGCTGCATTCACCGCATCCATTCCTCCATCCATTTTTTTATGGGCTGTGCGATGTTGTGCTTTTGCAGGAGCCGTTTCTGTTGATCCTTTTGCTCCACCCATCACCCTTACTTCACTAAGCTCAGGCTTGCGGTCGCCGATTGTTGGTGTATTCTCATCCCATTCTTCGTTGCCTAAGTTTTGCAATTCAGGTACATCCAATACATGAACCAGGTCATTTCTGCCTAAATACTCATAGGCTAATGAACGGAAGATGAAATCAATGATAGACGTTGCACTCTTGATATTCGGATGGTCAACCATACCACATGGCTCAAAGCGTGTGAAAACAAATTTCTCAACATACTCTTCTAAAGGCACTCCATATTGCAAACCAATCGAAATAGCTATGGCAAAACAATTCAGCATACTACGCATGGTAGCGCCTTCCTTGGCCATGTCTATAAAAATTTCACCTAAAGTACCATCGTTGTATTCACCGGTACGCAGGAACAAAGCTTGTCCGTTTATTTTTGCTTTTTGTGTAAATCCCCGGCGCTTGGCAGGTAATGCACGTCTTTCAACAATCATCGCCAGCTGGCGCTTTAAAGTTGTATCGGCGCTGTTCTGCACACGCTTGTTCATTTCATCCAACAGGTCATCAATGGTTAGTTTCCCCATATCCACCATGCTGCTGATATCGGCCGCTAATTTTGCAGCTTTTTCTTCACTGATGGGCTCGTCTAATTTCTTTTTCTTATCGCTCTTATTGCTTAATGGCTGAGAAAGTTTAGAGCCGTCGCGGTATAAAGCACAGGCTTTTAAACCAAGCTCCCAGCTTAACCTGTATGAATCTGCAATCTCTTCCTGAGTTGCTTCGTTTGGCAGGTTGATAGTTTTAGAAATAGCACCACTTAAGAAAGGCTGTGCAGCACCCATCATGCGAATATGTCCGTGTGCATGAATGAAACGCTCACCAATCTGTCCGCATTTGTTGGCACAATCAAAAACTGCCAGATGTTCGTCTTTTAAATAAGGAGCACCTTCCACGGTCATGGTACCACATATATATATATTAGCTGCTTCAATTTCTTCATCACTGAAATCTAAAGCTTCCAGCAAACTCCAGGTGTAATCATTATATTGATCAGGTTTAAATCCTAAACGCTCCAAACAGTTTTCGCCTAAAGTATGCGCATTAAATACAAAACCAATTTCAAACGCAGCACCTAAAACACTGTTCAGTTTTACAATATCCGCTTCAATAAATCCTTTCTCCATCAACGTTTTTGTATTGATAAAAGGAGATTTATCAATGGAAGCATGACCTTTTGCGTAAGCAACGATCTCTTCAATTTCGGGTTCGCTGTATTTTAAATTACGTAATGCCTGTGGCACACTCTGATTGATAATCTTGAAATAACCACCACCACTTAATTTCTTAAATTTCACCAAAGCAAAATCAGGTTCAACACCGGTAGTATCGCAATCCATTACCAACCCAATGGTACCGGTTGGTGCAATAACGGTTGTTTGTGCATTGCGGTAGCCGTGTTTCTCTCCCATCTGCACCGCATCATCCCATGCTTTGGTGGCGGCTTTCAATAAATAATCGGGGCTATATTTTGCATTGATTCCCTGAGGTTTTATTTCAATACCTTCATAAGCATCAACAGCATCGTAGGCAGCCGCACGGTGGTTACGCATTACACGTAACATGTGTGTTTTATTATCCTCATACTTATCAAATGCTCCCAGGAAACTGGCCATCTCTGACGATGTTTTATAAGAAACCCCGGTCATGATTGCTGTAATAGAACCCGCAATACCCCTAGCTTCTTCACTATCATAAGGAATACCGCTTACCATTAACATAGAACCTAAATTCGCAAAACCTAATCCCAATGTTCTATAATCATAAGAAAGTTGTGCTACTTCTTTTGATGGGAATTGTGCCATCAGCACAGATATTTCCAGCACTACTGTCCATAAACGGCAGGTATGTTCAAAGCCGGCTATATTAAATGAATTGTTGCTCTCATCAAAAAAGCGGCGAAGGTTTACACTGGCCAGGTTACAGGCTGTGTTATCGAGGAACATATATTCGCTGCAAGGATTAGATGCCCTGATAGGGCCACCTTCAGGGCAGGTATGCCATTCGTTGATGGTAGTATCGTATTGTGTACCGGGATCAGCACAACGCCATGCAGCATAAGTGATCTGTTCCCATAATTTTTTGGCTTCTACTTTTTTCATCACACGTCCGTCGCTTCTTCCTTTCAGTTCCCACTCGCCCTCTTCATCTAAAATACTAAAGAACTCATTTGGTATGCGTATAGAATTGTTGCTGTTTTGTCCCCTCACTGTTCTGTAAGCCTCTCCCTCGTAATCGCTGGGATAACCTGCAGCAATTAATGCAGCAACTTTATCTTCTTCCTGTACTTTCCAGTTGATGAATTTTTCTATTTCCGGATGATCCAGGTCAAGGCAAACCATTTTGGCAGCCCTTCTGGTTGTACCGCCGCTTTTAATAGCACCAGCTGCACGGTCACCAATTTTTAAGAAGCTCATCAAGCCGCTTGAAGTACCACCGCCGCTCAGTTTCTCTCCTTCGCCACGTATGCTGCTAAAGTTGGTGCCTACGCCACTTCCATATTTAAATATTCTTGCCTCACGTACCCAAAGATCCATGATGCCACCTTCATTAACCAGGTCATCATCTACACTTAATATAAAACAGGCATGTGGTTGCGGGCGCTCATAAGCATTGGCCGATTTTTTTAACTGGCCGTCTTTTGCATCTACATAATAATGTCCCTGTGGTTTTCCGGTAATACCATACACTTCATGTAAACCGGTATTAAACCACTGCGGGCTGTTTGGTACGCATGCCTGGTTTAAAATGGAATATACTAACTCATCATAAAATATCTGAGCATCCTTTGCTGTAGCAAAATAATCATAGCGTTCGCCCCAAACACGCCAGCAATGTGCCATGCGATGAGCAACCTGTTTCACTGTTGTTTCTCTTCCTGTTGTTCCATCATCTTTTGGAACACCTGCTTTTCTAAAATATTTCTGTGCTAAAATATCCGTAGCAATCTGGCTCCACTGTTTTGGAACTTCCACATTATCCATTTGGAAAACGATTTCGCCGGTTGGATTTTTAATGACTGAGGTACGGTAATCATATTCAAACATTTCGAAAGGACTAACGTCATCTTTGGTAAACTGCCGGGAGAACTGGAGTCCTTTTGCAGGTATTGTTTTCTTTGACATAATATAAAAACTGCTTAATAAGTTGGGTTATGTAATCTTCAGTGAACGAAAATATTTGTATTGGGTGAGGAATCAAACTTATAAATATCAACACCTGTGGACAAAAATGGTGGATAATTTTGGAGAGGCAAACGGGCAGTGGATTTGGCTACTTTTCCCCATCATTTTTTAAAATTGTTCGTTTATAGTCTTGGAAATTTCAGTAA
>JBBKXU010000233.1:0-2633 GCA_037969645.1 Ferruginibacter sp.
TACCAGATATACATCATTGCAGTTTTTAAAAAAGAATATCAATGTTCCGTAGCAGATTTTTTTATCTTTAGATCATCCGATTGGAGGCAAATAAAAAGCAGCATTGCTTCCTCTTTAAAAAGAAATAATGAAAGTTAGTAGCAACGATATATATATTAATGGGGAGTATTTTAAGAATAATCCCGATTGGGATGTTGCTGATGCAAAATGGAAGACTGATGTAATTTTTAATCTGCTCAAAAAAAACAATGTTTCCGTTTCCAATGTATTAGAAGTGGGTTGTGGAGCCGGTGCTAACCTGGTTGAATTGGCTAAGAAAGATGAAAGTATAAAAAAATTGATTGGGTACGATATTTCTCCGTATGCCATTGAATTGGCATCAAAAAATACCACCGATAAAATCTCTTTTCATAATAAAGATATTACAGCAGATGAATACATAAATACGGAACTCATTTTAGTTATTGATGTCCTGGAACATGTAGATGATTACTATGGGTTCTTAAGAAAACTCAGAACGAAGAGTGAGTATTTTGTTTTTCATATTCCGCTCGACCTGTCCTGCAGAACGGTAATGAAACCGCATGTAATGCTGCAGCAGCGCCAGTCAGTTGGGCATATACATTATTATACCAAAGAAATTGCCGAGTGGGCCTTGCAGGATACCGGCTATGAAATTATTGACTGGGTTTATACCAAACCGGTTGTTGATGTACTACCTGTAGATTCTTTCAAAAGATTTGTAAAGAAAACACTGCGGAATATTTCTTTTGCAGTAAACAAGAATTGGAGCGTTAAAAAATGGGGAGGTTATTCAATAATGGTTTTAGCAAAATAATTTGAATTTGAAAAATGTATTGTGGCTTGCAAGCTGGTATCCGAACAGGCTGGATAAGTTTGATGGCGATTTTATTCAGCGCCATGCAAGGGCAGTTGCTATGTTTTGTAAAGTACATGTTATTTATGTAAAGAAGGATGAAGGGCTTGCGGCAAATAAAAACACAACCGAAAATGCTGTTTCAGGTAATTTGTCGGAACAGATAATTTATTATGGCTCGTACAAAACCGGAATAAAGCTTTTTGATAAGTTTTTATCACAAAGAAATTATAGAAAGCATTATCGCAACGCAGTTAAAGATTACATAAGAACAAGCGGCAAGCCTGATATGGTACATGTACATGTTGCCATGAAAGCTGGTATGGCTGCAGGCTGGATAAAGGAGAAATGGGATATACCTTATGTTGTTTCCGAACATTGGACGGCATATCTCCGCAATGCCGATCACCAGATAGCTGATCAGTCTTTTATCTTTAAGAAAGTACTGAACAGGGTGTTGCAACGGGCTTCGGCAATAACAGTAGTATCAGATCACCTGGGAAAAGCCATACAATGGTATTTACCAGAAATTAAATACCATGTTATTCCAAACGTAGTAGATACGGATGTTTTTTATCCTGCGGCTAAACAAGACAGTCAGCTGGTCCGTTTTATTCATGTCTCTAATATGAACTACCAAAAAAATACCGAAGCTATTTTAGCAGCATTGCACATATTAAAGGAAAGAGAGCCATTTGAAATGTATTTATATGGACCCGCAAATTCGGGTTTGCAGAAATTGATTACCGGATATGAAATGGACGCCTGCGTATTTATTATGGGAGAACAACCACAAACCGAAATTGCTAAAGCCATCCAGCAATCGGATGCACTCATCTTATACTCACGTTTTGAAACTTTTGGTTGCGTGATTATAGAAGCCAATGCCTGCGGCATTCCTGTAATAATCAGTGACCTGGAAGTATTCCACGAATTAGTAGAAGAGGGAGTTAACGGAATATTTGTTGAGGGCGAAAATCCTGGAGCGTTAGCGGAAAAAATGAAACAGTTTATTTCTTCAAAAGATAAGTTTGATAATACAGCCATCGCAAAAGTAGCTGCTGAAAAATATAATTACAGCAAAATAGGAGGGCAGTTCAACGATCTTTATGAAAAGATAGTGACTACTGAATAGATTTTCTTCTTTCCGAAAACATATACATCAATCCCGTAACCGGCCCCAAAGACAAAATCATAAACATGTATCGTGGGTCAAGATGTGCCGATAAATAATTGAGCAGTTCTATACTGGCAATGGTAATTGAAAAGCCAATGCAGGTTACAATAACGATGGCCGTACCTTTAATTTGCGGTGCTGCATTTTGTGCAACCAATGTTGAGAATAATGGAGAATCGGCAATTACAACTAATCCCCAGAAAATGAGAAAAACTATAAATCCAATGAACGGGAGTTGAAAAGCCAATGGCGAAACCAAACAGCAACAACCGGATAAACATAAAGAAAAGAAAGCCGTTTTTTTAGCTCCGAAAATCACTGAATGATAGCCGCTTATAACGCAGGCTAATCCGCCAATAGCAATAGTAACAAATGATAAAGTCGCAATGTTTATATTTTCAGTGGGATGTTTATTGGAGTAGTTTATTAGTAACAATGGTTAAAAGGCCCAGAAAGCGTACAATTCCCACATATGGCCAAAATAACCAATGTCAGCCGTTCGGAAAGATTTGTTATTAAAAATTTGGAAAACTGCTGGATAGTTGACTGATTGATGTCTTTTTTGAAAAGGTCCAGTGG
>JBBKXU010000234.1:0-3922 GCA_037969645.1 Ferruginibacter sp.
TAACTGTTTAAAAGTCCGTTACTGCCAAGGGTTTGCTGGGTTTCAAATTCGAATTTCTTATTAATTTCGCTGCCGTTACGTAGAATGTAATTTACCAGTCCGCCAAACTGCGGGCCGTATTGCAAAGCACCCTGTCCCCGTACAATTTCAATACGCTGTACCGCCTGTAACTGTGGATTGTAATAGGCTTCGGGATAGCCAAACGGATCAGCCGAAATATCATAACCATTCTGGCGCACATTAAATTCCCAGCTTCTGTTGGGGCTCAACCCCCTTGCCGCCAAACCAATTTGAATGCCACTGCCATCGCTTTCCCAAATATGCATGCCGGGCACTTTGGCAACGATCTGCCGCATATTATTGGTTACCACATTGCCTTTTACATTATCCAGAACGATCAACGCATTTTTTTTACCTGCGTAGATTGATGTGCCCACAATCTCAGGCATTTGCTGAATATCGCTCTTGCTGTAACGCCCAACCACAGTTACATCGGGTAAATAAGTATGAAAAGGTTCGGTAGTATCTTTTTGAATATTGATTTTATCCTGTGCAGAAATTGAAATGCTTATAATCAAAAATAAAATTGAAATGTTGGTTCTTTTTGCCATGTCCTTATATTAGAATGCAAAGTTGCAGTCATCACAAAAGAATCTGTTCACGAATCGGGAAAAGGATTTACGCTAAGCGAAAAACTAACGGAGTAACAGCTCACAAGGCTTGATGCCGGTGTGCTTTTTAAATGCTGTAGAAAAATGAGAAATAGAAGAATAGCCTAATAACATAGAAACTTCTGTTACACTTAAACCTTTTTCGTATAACAGATATTTTGCGTGTTCCATTCTTTGGCTTTGATAAAAATCAAAAATAGTGGTACCAAAAATTTCTTTAAAGCCTTTCTTTAAGTAACATTCGTTAATGGCCACTTTACGGCTGAGCGCCTTAATGGTAATGGGTTCGCCAATATGTTGCAATAATACTTCACGGGCTTTAATGATCTTTTCCCTGTCTTCGGCATTTTGTAAAAACTTACAGATAAATTCTGTTTCCTTATCATCGCCCAACATACAATCCATACTGTACAATAACAGAATTTGTGTTTGTGCGTTGATGAAAATATTCTCTCTGGTATCGGTATAGGTATGGTTCAGTAGTGCTTCAATGGCTGTTCTGGTTTTACCGCACAATGGCAGTTGCTTGCTGAAAGATGTTTTATGCCGGAAAGAAAGCACATCTTCTGTTAAGCCGGAATCTGTACTGTTATTGGTAAACTGTGTAAGATAGTTAGGTTTAAAACTAAAACTTACCACATCTACACTATCCACTTTTTCAACACAGCTTTTGCTGGTATTGAATTTGCAATAGTCACACTCGGTTTGTTTTTGCCTGCAATACACATTGCCACTCACACAAAATTTCAGTTCCAGATAATTAGCGTCTGGGTTATTTTTTTCAACGTGGTAAATCAATATACCGGTATCATCAATATTCCACATGGGCTGCTTTTTATAGCGCTTAATGGAATACTGTACCGAACCGGGTACGGTGCGGTCAACATGCAGTAATACATCTAGGTCTTCCACTAAAAGTGGTTCTCTGTGTGCAATGCTTAATATGTCGGTTAATTGATTCATTGAAAAATTTCGATGCAAATATACGAATAAAGGATTAAAGGTTAAACGTTGAAAAGTTAAAAAGGTTCGAGGTTGCCTAAATTAAGCTGAAAAGCTACTAAGCTGTATTAAGGGTTGAAACAAGCGGAAAAATGCTTGAATTGTGTGCATAAAATCACCCTAAATTAACCCCTTTTTTATTGGTTAAAACGCCTGTTTTTTCGTACCTTCGCCCGAATCTCGAATTTACCAAATAACCGGGATTTTGAATGACAATATGAGTACAGAAGAAACAGTAGTTCCAGCAGCCGCCAAAGCAGGTTATGGCGCAGATAGTATCCAAGTTTTAGAAGGCTTAGAAGCGGTAAGAAAAAGGCCCGCTATGTACATCGGAGATATCGGTGTGAAAGGTCTTCATCATCTTGTTTACGAGGTTGTTGATAACTCGATAGATGAGGCCCTCGCAGGTCATTGTAAAAACATCACAGTAATCATTAATGAAGATAATTCTATTACTGTAGAAGATGATGGCCGTGGTATTCCAACGGGCATGCATACTAAAGAAAATCGCAGTGCATTGGAAGTGGTAATGACGGTGTTGCACGCCGGCGGTAAATTCGATAAAGACTCTTACAAAGTATCAGGCGGTTTACATGGTGTGGGTGTTAGTTGTGTGAATGCGTTGAGCAGCAAATTGCATGTTACTGTTAACCGTGATGGCAAAAAGTTTGAGCAGGAGTATGCTATTGGTGTGCCGCAGTATCCCGTTAGGGAAATTGGTACATCTACTACACATGGTACTAGGGTTCAGTTTTGGCCCGATTTGTCGATCTTTATTGAACATACCTACAACCGTGAAATTTTAGAAGCCCGTTTACGAGAGTTGTCTTTTTTAAATAAAAAGATAACCATACATATTCATGATTTAAGAGAGAAAGAAGAAGATGGCTCAACCTATTCAAAAACATTTTACAGCGAAGGTGGTATTGTAGAGTTTGTTGAAATGCTGGATAAGAATGCCAATCGTAATGCTTTGCTGCCTACAGTGATTTATTGTGATTCACATGACGAATCAAGCAATGTAATGGTAGAAGTTGCGATGATCTATAATACCGGGTATCAGGAGCATTTGTTCAGCTATGTAAACAATATCAATACGATTGAAGGTGGTACACACGTAGCCGGCTTCCGCCGTTCTATTACCAGGGTGTTTAAGAGTTATGGCGAAAAAGAAGGTATGTTCGAAAAAGCCAAGGTAATGATTGAAGGCGATGATTTCCGTGAAGGATTGAGTGCAATCATTTCTGTAAAAGTTCCAGAGCCTCAGTTTGAAGGACAAACAAAAACCAAACTTGGTAATAACGAAGTGATGGGTGTGGTTGATAGTACACTTAGCAGGGTATTAACGGCTTACTTAGAGGAAAACCCAAAAGATGCCAAGACGATTATTCAAAAAGTAATATTGGCCGCACAGGCAAGGGCAGCGGCTAAAAAAGCCCGTGAAATGGTACAGCGTAAAAGCGTACTAACTGGTGGCGGATTGCCCGGTAAACTGGCCGATTGCAGTGATAAAGACCCTAACCGTTGTGAGCTATACCTGGTGGAGGGAGACTCGGCTGGTGGTACTGCCAAGCAGGGCCGTGACAGAAGTTACCAAGCAATACTTCCCCTACGTGGTAAGATATTGAACGTAGAGAAAGCCATGGAGCATAAAATTTATGATAACGAGGAGATACGTAATATGTTCACCGCATTAGGGGTGAAGATTGGTACACCTGAAGATCCAAAAGCATTGGATCTATCAAAACTTCGTTATCACAAGTTGATCATTATGACGGATGCCGACGTGGATGGTAGTCATATCGCCACGTTGATTTTAACCTTCATTTTCCGCTATATGAAAGAACTAGTGGAGCAAGGTTATGTATATATTGCCCAGCCGCCTTTATATCTTGTTAAAAAAGGGAAGGACCAGGCTTATGCATGGAACGATGAGGAACGTAAAGTACTAATCAAGCAATTTGGACAGGGAAAAGATGATAGTGTAAACACACAACGTTACAAAGGTTTGGGAGAGATGAATGCCGAACAGCTTTGGGAAACAACGATGAATCCCGCAACCCGTACCTTAAAGCAGGTCACCATTGAAAGCTCTGCTGAAGCAGACCGTGTGTTCAGTATGTTGATGGGAGATGAGGTTCCGCCACGCAGAGAATTTATTGAAACACATGCTAAATATGCTAAGATTGACGTGTAAAAAAGGCCGTTTTCAAGGTATAAAAGAATTTTTATAAAATTCTTTTTAATAT
>JBBKXU010000235.1:0-13238 GCA_037969645.1 Ferruginibacter sp.
ATTAAAAGTTGGCGATAAAGTAAAAGTTCGTATCGAACTTAAGGTTGATCGTGACATGGAATACGTACACATGAAAGATATGAGAGCTGCTTGTATGGAGCCAACCAATGTGCTCAGCAGTTACAAATATCAGGGCGGTTTAGGTTATTATGAAAGCACCAAAGATGCCAGTACCAATTTCTTCTTTGGCTGGCTGGCAAGAGGCAGTTATGTTTTTGAGTATCCGATGTTTGTAACGCATGCGGGTAATTTCAGTAATGGTATTACAACTATACAGTGCATGTATGCACCGGAATTCACTTCACACAGTGAAGGAATTAGGGTGAAGGTTGAATAGTAAAGTAAAACTATTTTGATCTTCTTATATTTCGAACTAATAAAAAGACTGAGGTTACCTTTTTGATTTATTGTAATTAATATTAAACGCTGTTTATGAGAATCTACAATGCACTGTTACTTCTAGCAGTTTTCTTTCTCTTTTCCTGCGGAAATAAAAACGGTAACCTTTCAAAACACTTAAATCGCTCTGCGTTAACTCCACAGCTGTTTACGGTGGATATAAATAGAGACACTATACTAGTTACCCAAAACGGCTGTATCATTAAACTGCCAAAAGGCACACTGCAAAGCGAAACTAAAAATATAAAACTGGAAATTAAGGAAGCGCTTAGCAATACCGATATTGTATTAGCAGGTCTTACAACAATGAGTGGCAATCAGGCGCTCAGCAGTGGTGGAATGATTTATCTTAATGCTGCAGATGGCTATAGGGTTGAAATTAAAAAAGAAGTAGAGATACTTGTTCCATCTAAAACCTACAACCCGGATATGAAGGTTTTTAAAGGAGAAGAAAAAGGAGACGGTAGTATTGATTGGCAGGAGCCAACTGCCCTGCCAAAAGACGAAACCCAACTTAAGATAGATAACGGAGAAATACTCTTTAAAGCCAATTGTGCCTCCTGCCACAAGATAGATAAAGATTTTACAGGGCCTACATTAGCAGGAATTACCGATAGAAGGCCTAAAGATTGGTTATATGCTTTTACAAGAAATTCTGCCAAACTCATTCATGATGGATACTATTCACCAACGGGAGCAGCTCCAGTTGTAGATTCAACCAGTGAAGCCCTTGTACCTGATTTCTATAGCGCTTGTTTGTATAGTAAATGGAACAAAACAATGATGACGTCGTTCCCCAATTTATCGGATAGCGACCTCGACGCTTTGTATGCATACATAAAAACTGAAGGCGATAAAGTTATTGCACCTGTGCCCGGTGCTTCAACGAATTGTTGCGACAGTTGCGATACATTCGGCAAAGCATTTTATGCAGCTGCCAGAGAATTTAGAAATATATCTCAAGTTGAGGAAAAGTTTTTCAACCTTGAAAGAACAATTCCTTTACCGGCCTCAGATACCGAAAACATACAAACTACTCCTTTAAATACTACTACCAATATCAATACCACCGAAATTCCTGAAACGGTAAATCTTACTCAAGCAAAAGCAACATACTATACTATAAATATCAAAGCCTTTGGCTGGTATAATATTGATATTTTAATGAACGATTATTCCCGTTGCGAGCCAAGTGAACTATTTGTGCGCCTGCAGGGGTCTTATGAAATTGATTTAAATGTTGTTTTAATTATCCCATCGGTTAAGGCTTTTGTAGAGGGAGGTAAACTAAAAGATGATAAACAATACGGATTTGATGAAACAGATGGAAAATTGCCGCTGCCCCAAAATGCGCTTTGCTACGTAATGGCATTTGGCGAATACAAGGGCAAACTTCTATTCGGAAAAACTGCTTTTATGTCGAAGCAAACACAGACTATTGATATAGTACTGACTGAATCAACCAAGGGCATGATGGAGGCTCAAATAAAAACTTTGAATTTTGACGGGGTTAGCATGGAAACAGAAAACATTGCACCCAACAACATAGAAAGAAATTCGGCTACTGCTGCCCAAAAGAGCCTCGATTTTAATAAGAAAATGGAAGATGCTATGAAATTGAAGCCGAAAAATTGCGACTGCCAATTTCCCGCCCTGTAAATCTCGTCACTGTAGCAAGTACAGGCTGCCTTTAGTTATGCATTAAAGTCACTTTTTGCAGCGGTTACATTTCATTATCTTTGCCGCTCAATTTTAGATAAATATGTACAGAACTCATACCTGCGGCGAATTAAGGCTAACAGACGTTAATAAAGAAGTATCCCTTGCCGGCTGGGTACAAACCGTTCGTAAATTCGGCAGTATCACTTTTGTAGATCTGCGTGATCGCTACGGAATTACCCAACTATTATTTTCAGAATCATTGAATGCTGATTTGGATGCGAATCCTTTAGGCAGAGAGTTTGTTTTGCAGGTGAAAGGAAATGTAAATGAACGCAGCAGTAAGAATGCCAATATCGCTACTGGTGAAATTGAAATAACTGTAACTGAGTTTACTATTTTGAATAAATCAGCCGTTCCTCCATTCACCATACAAGATGATACTGATGGCGGCGATGATATACGAATGAAATACCGTTTTCTTGACCTGCGCAGAAATGCCGTTAAGAAAAATCTGGAGCTTCGTTATTTAGTAAATCGCTCTGCAAGAAATTATTTGCATGAAAATAATTTCATGGATATTGAAACACCTTTTTTAATTAAGAGCACTCCCGAAGGCGCAAGAGATTTTGTGGTTCCAAGCAGAATGAATCCGGGACAGTTTTATGCGTTGCCACAATCGCCACAAACATTTAAGCAATTGTTGATGGTGAGCGGTTATGATCGTTACTACCAGATTGTAAAATGTTTTAGAGATGAAGATCTTAGAGCTGATCGTCAACCCGAGTTTACACAGATAGATTGTGAAATGGCTTTTGTGGGACAGGAAAATATTATTAACATGTTTGAGGGTTTAACAAAACGAATTTTTAAAGATGTAAAGGGAATTGATTATACCGATACAGTAGAACGCATGACTTGGGAAGATGCCATGTGGCGTTATGGTAATGACAAGCCGGATATCCGTTTTGATATGTCTGTTTGTAATTTAAAAAAGCCTGCAACGGTTTTTGTTGATAAAAAAGACAAGGCAGATTTAATTAACGGTGTTGATTTTAAAGTATTTGATGAAGCTGAAACGGTTGTTGCCATTGCCGTTCCGGGATGCAGCGAATACAGTCGCAAACAAACCGATGAATTGATTGAATGGGTAAAACGTCCACAAATTGGTATGAAGGGATTAGTCTTTATTAAAGTGAATGCCGACGGTACTTTTAAAAGCAGCGTAGATAAATTTTACACCGAGGATAAATTAAAAGCCATTGCCGAAGCAGCAAATGCAAAAGCTGGTGACCTTATTTTAATTTTAGCGGGTGCTGAAGAAAGAACCCGTAAAGCCATCAGCGATTTACGCATGTATATGGCAGAGCGGTTAGGTTTACGTAATCCTGAAGAATTCAAATTATTATGGGTAATTGACTTCCCCTTATTTGAATATGATGAAGATGGAAACCGCTGGGTTGCCCGCCACCACCCGTTCACATCGCCAAAGCCTGATCATATTGATATCATGATCAACAATAACCCTGTTATTGAAGATGCGGCAAAATACCTTGAACACCCCTATGCAAATATCAAGGCCAATGCTTATGATATGGTATTGAATGGCAATGAAATTGGTGGAGGCTCTATCCGTATTTATCAACGTGAGTTACAGGAAAAAATGTTTGCAGCGCTTGGTATGGATGCTGAAGAACAGCAACATAAATTCGGTTTCCTACTAGGTGCTTTTGAGTATGGTGCGCCACCGCATGGTGGTATCGCTTATGGTTTCGACAGGCTCTGTGCCATTTTGGGCGGCAGCGAAAGCATCCGTGATTTTATTGCTTTTCCTAAGAATAATTCGGGAAGAGATGTAATGTTAGATGCCCCTGCAACCATTGATGACAAACAGTTTGAAGAGTTGCAGATAAAGCTGAATTTAAAGACGGACTAGTTCTTCTTTTGAATTATCATACCAAAAGAACTAACCACATATTTATCCACCTGTAGTTTCAGGTGGATTTTTTGTTCATGAGGTTCTGTATCTACCATAAAATCTTCCGGTAATCCGCCTATCGAAAAATCGAGTTCTTCCACAAAATGGCCCTCACGTCTTAATTCGTTTACAATCTGTTCAATATCTCTTTGCCGGTAAATTACAGTGTTATTATTATCCTGCGTTTCATCGTTGCTCGAAATATTATACTCCGTGGTATGCACTGCCCAGCCGCCCGGTTTTAAAGTCTTCATTTGATTTTTTAAAAAAGCAATCCCTTTTTCAATAGTTCCTAAATGTTCAAAAGAACAACTGCTCCAGTTAAAATCAAATCCCGTTAAGTCTTCAGGAATATCATTCATATCAACCGCCTGATAACTCACCCTTTTTGTAAATTCCTCAGCTTCACAAATACCCCTTGTGTTTAGCTGATCTCTTCCAAAACAAAGTTGGTTGGCATTATCCCAGCCCATTTCAATACCCTTTTCGGGCATGATATCAGTTGCTAGTATACTAACTCCGTATTTGGCAAACATGGCTGGCAGTGGCTCGGTGCCTGCGGCAAATACTAATCCTTTTTTATCTGCGGCAATACAACCACGCTCCCACAATGTCTGCATTATGTAAACATATTCCCATTGTTTGCGATGAAAATTTGGTTGCTCATCAAGTTCATTGCACCAGCGTGTAAACCAATCAGCTTTAAAGTCCATGGCTTTGCATAGTTCAGATCTTCTTTTTCCAAAGTCATAAACTAACCCAGTATTCCATTGCTTTTCTTCCTGGTTCATAAATATGTGTTTACATCAAATTGCGGTATAATTTTACATAATCCCTTGCCTTATCTTCCCAAATAAAATCCTTCCCTCTATTTTTTATTTTATCAGCCAATCCGTTTTGCTGATAATTTATCATCCCTTCTTTAAAAACATGTTGCATTTTCTCTCCGCCAAAATCATCAAAATAAAATGCCACATCGCCACCAATCTCAGGCAACGATGTAAGTTTAGATAAAAACAACGGTCTTCCAAATGCCATGGCTTCTACCACTGGCGCACCAAAGCCTTCCGCTAATGAAGGCATTAGAAATGCGCTGCAATTCTTTAAATACCAGGCCTTGTCTTTTTCTGGTACTGGGCCCAGTATATGCAATCGATCTGCGACTCCAGCTTTCTCGGCCAGCGCTTGCATTTTCTGCACATAATCAGGCTCATCTAATTTTCCGGCGACAACCAATTCATATTGGTTATCTTTCAAAAGCTGAATTAAAGTATGAAAATTCTTCTTCCGGTTTACATAACCCATCGTAAACAAAAAAGGTTTTGCAGGTAAAAAACCAGTTGGCTTGGCAGGTGGTGTAATTACATGATGTGTTCCATTGTGAATTACATGAACCGGCTTATTCTTTACGTCCAGATTCTCCAATACATCTTTTTTGCAATGGTACGATATACAAACAATGGCATGGCTATGATTGATAAGTTGCTGGGTTCTATGCAGACTATCTTTCTGTTCTTTCAGCGATCTTCCTTCATGCAAGCAATTTAAATCATGAATGGTAAGCAAAACTTTAATCCTTTTATGCCCTGCCGGAAAAACCCTACCCGATTGAAATGGTGCATGCCATATATCACAATCACGTAAAAAAGGTTTCCAAATTTTTTGATGTATTTTCTTCTCAACTATACATTTTGCATCGGCACCAAATGAGGCCCTTTCGGCCTGTGGCACGAAATAAGAAATACCATCTAGCCCCTCTTTATCCAAAAGTCTCTTAACATAAGTACCCAGATTCAGGCAGTAATGATACAAGCCAGAATTTTTAAACCGCATTAAATCACAATCAAGAATAATTTTAGGCATGGTTGTAGAATTTCGACAATTTTGCTATTCTTCTGAAAAATTAGTGCCAATATTTTAATTTTCTAGAACGAAAACTCTAAATTAATGTCTAAACTTCAGTAATGTTACTAATAATTATGTTTTCAATCATATTTTAGCATGAAGTTGCACAGTTTTTGCGGTATCAAGGCAACCTAACTTTAAGAATTACAGTTTATCAGTATAATACCAGGCAAGTAACCCTTTATTAAAGTCATGACTAACCGAATTATTTTTGACTGCGAAAGAATGAAATATGAAGACACAGGTTTATATCATTACTGTTTA
The DNA here is from genome assembly GCA_037969645.1 of Ferruginibacter sp. GTDB lineage: Bacteria > Bacteroidota > Bacteroidia > Chitinophagales > Chitinophagaceae > Ferruginibacter. The sequence goes on from JBBKXU010000235.1 coordinate 6,206, forward strand.
AACCTGGGCAATCATATAGGCAAATTTGTGCGGCCTAAAAATGAAGAGCTTACTTTTTACAGCCCGTATGGTAATGAATATCTCTTTGATGAAAGGTTCAGCTATATTGTCCAAACGGAGCTACACAAATTCAGGATGCCAACGTTAAATAATTTTAGCATTTGGCATGCTACATATCAAGATAGTTATTACCTGCCTTACAGGAATAGGAAAATTAAAGTTGTGTTATCAATTCATGATTTGAATTTCATGTACGATCCTTCAAAATCTGAAAACAAAAAACAGCGATATCTACGCAGGTTACAAAAACTTATTAACCGGGCAGATGTTTTAGTATGCATTAGCGAGTTTTGCAAAAAAGACGTTGACTTTTATTGTGATACAAAAAACAAACCTGTGCATGTTATTCATAACGGCACCAATACATTAACCGAACCTGAGCTTTTAAAACAATCTTACAAACCGGTTAAACCATTCATTTTTTCTTTAGGTACAATGATGCCAAAGAAAAATTTTCACAGCCTGCTCCCTTTAATTCAAAATAAAGAGCAAGTGGAATTGGTTATTGCAGGGCGTATTGATGATGTCGGATATTATCAATCAATTCTGGACCAGGCAGCACAAATGGGAGTTTCAAAGAATATCAAACTGGTTGGTCCCATATCTGAAAGCGAAAAATCATGGTACTTCAATAATTGTTATGCTTTTGCATGCCCATCAACTGCCGAGGGTTTTGGCCTGCCGGTTACAGAAGCCATGTCGGTTGGTAAGCCGTTATTCTTATCAGATAAAACAGCGCTGCCTGAAATTGGCGGCGATGTGGCTTTCTATTTTGAAAATTTTACCGCCGATCATATGAACGAAACTTTTGTAGCGGGTATGACAAAATATAAAAGGCTAAATATGCAGGATAAGATTATTGAAAAAGGAAAAGAATATTGCTGGGATATAACTGCGCAGGAGTACTGGAAAATTTATCGTTCACTATACTAAAATATAAATGAAGACTTATCGCCGGTTATTGAGATTTGCAAAACCTTATAGCAAATTCACTTTGCCGTTTTTTATTTTTACGCTCATAGCTGTGTTCTTCAGTGTATTTCAATTTGCATTGATAATACCCTTGCTTAATTTTTTATTCGACAGTCAGACAGCCGAAAGCATGCAGCGTTATGCCGCCGCACCCGAATTTTCTTTATCGGCCAGTTATTTTAAAGACCTTTTTTATCACCAGATATACCATTTAAAAACACAGAATCCGGTGTATGCCCTGTACTTTATTGCGGCATTGATTGTGTTGGCTGTAATACTCACCAATATTTTCCGCTATCTGGCACAACGCAGTATGGTGAGCGCCCGTACACTGCTCGTTAAAAGAATACGGGAAGCTATATTTGAAAAAATAAATTACCTGCACATGGGGTATTTTACAAAGGAAAAAAAAGGCGACCTATTATCAAGAATGAATTCAGATGTGTTTGAAATCGAAGCTGTAGCAGCTAATTCCCTTGAAATATTATTTAAAGAGCCGTACATCATGGTCGGTTATTTTATCGCACTCTTTTTCATTTCGGTAAAACTTACTTTGTTTACACTTTTAATTATTCCGATATCGGCAATAGGCATTGCTTTGGTTACAAAAAAACTACGTAAAGAAGCAAGTGATATGCAGTCTTCTATTGGCAGGCTACTCACCATGATAGATGAAACTTTAATGGGCATGCGTATCATCCGCTCTTTTAACGCCACAGATTTTGTTGTAAAAAGATTCCGCAGAGAAAATGATTTTTATCGCAAAGCCAGTTTACAGGGTTTTAAAAAAAGGGAGTTGGCTCCCATTTTTTCCGAAGTGTCTGGTGTAGTTGTTGTGGCCTGTATTTTAATTTACGGCGGCACCATGATATTGCGAAACCAGGGCGTTAATGCCTCGGGTTTACAAGCCAGTGAATTCATTGCATTCATCGCTATTTTTTCGCAAGTGATAAGACCTGCTAAAGCTATGGTGGTAGCGCTGGCAAATATTCAGCGAGGCGAAGCATCGGGGCGAAGAATAATTGAGGTACTGGATACTAAAATTGAAGTGGATGATAAACCTAATGCTGTTGCCTTAAAAGCATTTAATTATCAGGTTGAATTTAATAATGTTTGTTTTGGATATTCTGATAAACCGGTTTTAACCGATATCAGTTTCAGCATTGAAAAAGGGAAGACAATTGCGTTAGTTGGGCCTTCGGGTGTTGGTAAATCAACCATTGCGGATTTGCTGCCCAGATTTTACGATGTGACCGCTGGCAGCATCAGCATTGACGGAAAAGATATCCGGGACTTTACCATGGAATCTTTAAGAAGCCAGATGAGTTTTGTTACACAGGATATCATTCTATTCAACGATTCTATTTTTAATAATATTGCTTTAGGCAAACCTGATGCAAGTTTGGAAGAAGTAATGAGGGCAGCCAAAATTGCCAACGCACATGATTTTATAATTGATACTGAAGATGGTTATGAAACCAATATCGGCGACAGGGGCATTCGTTTATCGGGTGGCCAAAGGCAACGGTTAAGCATTGCACGTGCGGTGTTTAAAAACCCGGCTATTTTAATTTTGGACGAAGCCACATCTGCACTGGATACAGAATCGGAAAAATCGGTACAAGATGCTTTAAACAATTTAATGGAAGGCAGAACTACTTTAGTCATTGCTCACCGATTAAGTACTATTAAAGAAGCCGATGAAATCCTTATTTTACAAGATGGAAAGATAGTAGAACGGGGGAGTCATTTTGAATTGATAGAAATTGAAGAGAGTATTTACAAAAGGCTTACTTTAATGCAAAAGATTGCCTAATTTTTTTACTGCTGTAATTAATTCTATCTTTAAATCATCAACTTCGTTTTTATTAGATAATCTTTCACCCAATTAATTAGTATGAATTTGAATAAATTATTGCTCTTAGTATTTGTTTCTACAGCCCTCTTTTCTTGCAATAAAGACCAAGCAATAGATAATACCAACAGTATTACTGCCAAAACAATTGCTAACGTGGTTTATGGCACCGATGCCAAGCACAGAATGGATATTTACCTACCTGCAAACCGCCGGGTAGATTCTACCAAAGTATTGATAATGGTACACGGCGGTGGCTGGACCGGAGGTGATAAGGCTGATTTTACTGCCGCCTTGATAGATTCATTGAAAAAACGTTTGCCTGGCTACGCCATTTTCAATATCAATTATAGGTTGGCGGTTTTTCCAAACAACCTCTTTCCCACACAGGAAATAGATGTGAAAGCTGCTGTAGAATTTATTTATGGCAATAGAGCAAATTACCTGGTGAGCGATAAGTTTGTGATGATGGGTGTAAGTGCAGGAGGACATTTATCATTATTACAAGCTTATAAATACCGATCGCTGGTAAAAATAAAAGCCGTTGTTGATTTTTTTGGCCCCACCGATATGGTTGACATGCATAATAACCCCGGTGCATTTCCACAATTGGCAATCGCAGCTTTAATGAGTGGTACGCCGGCAACAAATCCAACGTTATATCAGCAGTCGAGCCCGATACAATATGTTGATTCATTAAATTGCCCTACCATTATTTTACAGGGTGGAGTTGATCCTTTGGTAAATGCAACCACGCAATCGCTGGCACTTGTTAATAAGCTCACATTCTTTGGCGCAACCAATGAATATGTATTTTATCCAACTGGCGGACATGGAGATTGGGATGGCGTAACATACACAGATGCGTACAATAAGATACAAGCTTTTCTTGCAGCAAATGTTCATTAGTACAGAACGCGTTTTGCTATAACTTTATCCCGGCCTCATAGCTGGGATGTTTTTTTTATATTACTTTGCATTGATGATAAGATTTTCTTCGATACTTGTGTTTAGTATTTTCTTGTACTTGAATGTTTTGGCACAAACTGAAATTGTACCATCTGCAAAACATACAACAAAAGAAAACAGGGAAAAAGAATATCGCAACCTGATAAACATCATCAACAAAAATTTATCTGTTCCGTTATCAGATACTACAGAAGAAGACTGGCTAAGTGCTTTTTCGGCGATGGAACTCATCCTTTACAGATCGTCTTGGACGGATGAGAGAATCAGGCTGGCTTTCACTTCTATTGATACAAGAACCGTTGGCTTTCAACGGGCTGCATTAGAATTGATTTACACTTTAAAATTAAACGGATTAACGGGCTCGGTAAATAAACTGCTGAAACTATCGGCTAATGCAAAAATATTTGCCATGTGTGCCGAATACCTGTTATTACTTGAGAATTCGCCGGCAACGCTATCAAAAATAAATAAGCTGCTGTATCCAACAATACAATCGACAACGGATAAAAAAGATGGCGCCATATTAATGAGTTTGAATAACCGGATAACAGAATACCGTTTGAACAAAAATAAATTTACTTCTCTGCATGAATTATTTGAACCAAATTTTTTAAAAGGGAACACAGTAGTTTATTCAATTCAGCGAAAAAATAGAAACTATCCCGGAATAGTTATCGTAAAAGACAGCAGCGGATTTTTTGTAACCGATAACAGCGGGAATATTTTCTCGGTTCCTCAATTGGCTAGAAGTATAACTAACCTGCCAGGTTATTTAACCAATGGAAATACGCCTCAAGGTATATTTAGAATGGATGGATTTGCAGTTAGTAAGATTGCTTTTATTGGCCCCACAGAAAACATTCAACTTTCGATGCCTGAGGAAACATCTGTTAAGCATTTTTTGAAAGACAGTCTAAATACTGAAACATCTTGGTCAATCGAATTGTACAAAAGTCTTTTACCGGATAAGCTAAAAAATTACGAGCCTCTTTTTGAAACATACAGAGCTGGTATGGCTGGCCGAACAGAAATCATTGCTCACGGTACAACTGTAAACCCTGCGTATTATAAGAACAAACCTTACTACCCGTTTACGCCAACCGAAGGTTGTTTAGCTACAAAAGAAATTTGGAGCGCCGTTGATGGAAAAAGAATAGAAAGTGACCAACAAAAATTAGTTGATGCTGTTAAAAAAGCCGGTGGAGCAAATGGGTATTACATTGTTTTAGAAATTGATGATCAACAAAGGCAGGTTTATATAGATGATACTTTACCTCTCCTTAATAAAAAGATAAAATGAAGTCAGACATTACCAGCAGGCAGGACATTGAAAAACTCGTGACTACTTTTTACGATAAAGTAAAAGTTGACGAAACGATTGGATACATTTTTACAGAGGTTATTGATATAAACTGGGAAAAACATATACCGCTGATCGTTGACTTTTGGGAAACCATTTTATTAGACAATCCAGTTTATACAAAAAATGCCATGGAAGTTCATTATGATGTAAACCAAAAAACTGCTTTAAAAAAAGAACATTTTACCAGTTGGCTACAACTCTTTACATCTACAATCGACGATTTGTTTGAGGGCCGTACTGCTGCGCTTGCAAAAACAAGGGCAAAGTCGATCGCCAATGTGATGTTATTTAAAATGGAAAACACAAAAAAGGGGCTTTAATGTTGCTTTATGATATGCAGTACAAGAGTGCGACGCCACCGAAGCCCGGTAATGATTAACTGCCGGGCAAAAAAAACAAAACCATGCAATTAAACTGGATTTTAAAAAAATTTGAGGATCTGACGGTAACAGAACTTTATGCTATTATGGAATTGAGAAACGAGGTTTTTGTAGTAGAACAAAACTGTGTTTACCAGGATGCCGACGGTAAAGATGGGCTGTCCATACATTTATGTGGCTGGAATAATGCAAAACTGGCGGCCTATACACGCATTATACCTCCAGGGATTTCCTATACCGAAGCCAGCATTGGCCGGGTGGTAACCTCACCCGCTTACCGTAAAACGGGTTTGGGACGACAGCTGATGAAAGAAAGTATCAGCCGCTGTTTAGCTGAATTTAACTGCGCTGCAATAATGATAGGCGGACAGGTTTACCTTACTGCTTTCTATCAATCGCTGGGTTTTATACAATGCAGCGATGAATACCTGGAGGACGGAATTCCACATATAGAAATGATTTTATCTAAATAATTTGTTTAGGGAGGCAATATATTAACAGGTTTGCCGTTTTAAAATCGTGGTTTATCAAATTTATCCTGCATATAAAAAGCGGGGTGCTTTTTTTAGCCATACCAATATCCAATTACAATAGAAAGACTAAACCTGATTTTCTAATGAAGCCATATTTACACAAACTTGTGGGAAAGCATGCCTTATTGCTTTTGATCTGCTTCACAGTTCTCTCCAAATCATATTCACAATCTCTCCTTTTTGGCGAAAAAGTTAAATGGGAAGTAGGACTAAATTTTGGCCCAAGTTTCTTCTTAGGTGATTTAGGTGGTAATTCGGGTAAAGGAACCAATGATATTAAAGATGTAAATCTAGAATTTACAAAAATGATGAAGGGAGCTTTTGCTACTATGTATCCAAATAATTGGTTAGGTATAAGACTGGCTGCCAACATCACTTACCTTGAAGGTAGTGATGCTATAATTACCACCACCGGAATAGATGAGTTATGGCGTAAGCAACGCAATCTGGATTTTAGATCTACAGTTTATGAAGGATACATTGCACTGGAATTATTTCCGACGATGTTTTTTTATAGAAATTCGGAATACGAGCCCCGCTTAAGGCCCTATGGATTTGCGGGTATTGGCGTTTTCAATTTTAATCCACAAGGCTCACTTACAGATGCGGCTGGCAACAAAACCTGGTACAACCTGCATCCATTAAGATTGGAGGGACAGGGCATGTCGGAATACCCCCATGCAAAACCATATAAACTAACCCAAGTGAATATTCCATTGGGTGCCGGTATAAAATATTTTGCATCTGACCGTATTACTTTAAGTACAGAAGTTTTGTATCGCAAAACATTTACTGATTATATAGATGATGTAAGTACAAGGTATATTGATCCCAATAACTACGCTAAGTATTTATCTGCCGGCGATGCTGCACTGGCTTACAAATTATCCGATAAAGCAAT